>DASWQD010000280.1:0-8638 GCA_036398255.1 Gemmatimonadaceae bacterium
GTTCAGGCAATGGACGCTTCATGGCGGTGGAGTATGGCGGCGACATCTACGTCACCGACATGCAGCGAGGCACGACTCGTCGCATCACACAGACCAACGTTCGCGAGAGGCAGCCACAGTTTTCGCAGGATGCGTCGAAGGTTTACTTCGTTCGCGAGAACAACGTCTACTCCATCGACCTCGGCACCGGTCTCCTGAGACAGCTCACCGATCTCAGAGCGGGACCGGAGCCGGTCGATTCGGCGAAGGCCGCCGGTCAGCGGGGCCGAATCGAGCAGCAGCAGCGCGACCTCTTCGAAGCGATCCGTGACCGCGTGCGCGCCGACAGCATTGCGCGAGCCGATCGCAAGGAACGGGAGTCGAGAGCACTCAAGCCCTACTACACGCAGCGCGGCGAGGAAATTTCCGAGGTTTCACCATCACCGATCGCCGACGCACTTCTAATCACGACGCGAATCCCGGCCCAGGGTGCGCGCGGCAACGATGTCCCGCGATTCGTCACCGAATCGGGTTACGTCGAGCAGATCCGCGGCCGCGAGAACGTCGGCGATTCGCAGGACAGGGGGCGCATAGGGCTCATCAACCTTGCGACTGGAAATCTCACATGGCTCAAGCCGTATCCAGTAGACACGGCAAACGGATTTGCCATTCCGCTCGGCTGGAGCGATGACGGCCGGCGCGGCGCGTTCTATGGATACACATCGGACAACAAGATCCGTGTGCTTCAGACGGTTGACCCGTCCGGCAAGCTCACGACGCTCGAGACGCTCCGCGACACCGCGTGGATCGGCGGACCGTGCGCATTCCAGTGCGCCGGGTGGTACGATGGGGGCCGCCGTTTCTACTACGTGTCGGAAGCCACAGGGTTCGCGCATCTGTACACGGTTGCCGCGGACGGCACGGACAGGCGGCAGCTCACGAGCGGCAAGTGGGAAGTTCTCGACGTTGATCTCTCGCCGGACGAGAAGACTTTCTACCTCCGCACCAATGAGCCGTCTCCGTTCGAAGACCAGTTCTACCGCATGTCTGTCAACGGAGGCTCACGCGAGAAGATCACGAGCAAGTCCGGCCGTCACGTCGTGACTGTTTCGCCCGACGGATCTCTGCTCGCCGACGTCTATTCCTACGTGAATCGTCCACCTGACCTGTACCTGATGCAGAACAGGCCGGGCGCGGAGATGTCACAGCTTACAGTGAGCCCGAGCAGGGAGTGGCTGTCGTTCCCGTGGATCATCCCCGAGATCGTGATGATTCCGGCAAGCGACGGCGTGATGGTGCCGGCGCACATCTATCGCCCGAAGGACATGAACGCGCAGTCGAATGGCGCGGGAGTGATTTTCGTGCACGGCGCCGGATACCTGCACAACGTCGGCAATTTCTGGTCGGAGTATCCGCGCGAGTACATGTTCAATCAGTACCTCGCGTCAAAGGGATACACCGTTCTCGACCTCGATTACCGCGCATCCTCCGGTTACGGCAGGGACTGGCGCACAGCGATCTATCGGTGGATGGGTGGACGCGATCTCCAGGACCACGTCGACGCATCGAAGTATCTGACGAAGGAGCACGGGATCGATCCCGAGCGCATCGGGATCTATGGCGGGAGCTACGGCGGTTTTATCACTCTCTTCGCGCTCTTCACGCACCCGCAGTACTTCGGCGCGGGCGCTGCGCTCAGAAGCGTCACTGACTGGGCGCACTACAATCACGGCTACACGTCCAACATCCTCAACATCCCGCAGGCGGATACGATCGCCTTTCGACGCTCTTCACCGATCTACTTCGCTGAAGGGCTCAAGGATCCGCTCGTGATCCTGCACGGCATGGTGGATACGAACGTCCTGTTCCAGGATGTGGTGCGGCTTACCCAGCGACTCATCGAGCTTGGGAAGCCGGACTGGGAGCTTGCTGTCTATCCGGTTGAAGATCACGCGTTCGTGCGGCCGTCGTCGTGGACCGATGAGTATTCGCGCATCTTCAAGATCTTCGAGCAGAACCTGCCGTCTCGCGTTCCGATCAAGGCCGACGCACCGTGACTGAGCAGCTCGAGTCAGCGTTTGCCGGGATCGCGCGCAGCCTGCGCGCGGTACTCGGCGCGCCTGATTACGAGCGTTACCTGCTTCACGTGCGCGAGTGCCATCCCGACCGCGTTCCGATGTCCCGCGAGGCGTTCGAGCAGGAGCGCCTCGCCGCACGCTACAGCCGTCCGGGCTCACGCTGCTGCTGACAGGATAGTCCTACGTAGCGTTACGTATTCTCGAAGGGCGGCGCCGGCACGACACTGATGCATCAACGGAGGAGTCACGCCATGATGCAGCCTGCTTCGCGGTTCCTAACTATCGCCCGACAGCGCTGGCGCGCGAGCGTCCCCGCCCTGCCGATCGACATCTTCCGCGCTCTTGTCGGGATGCTGAGCGCTGTCTATTTCACGCACCTCGCTCTCGAGACCGCGGACTTCAGCAGCCCGGGCGGCCTCATCGATCACGGCCTCGTCCGCGAGATCTTCTGGTATACCCGGTACGGCCTGTTTCGTCCGGGCATCACCGCGGCTCAGTTCCAGCTGATCTTCGCCCTCGCGGCGCTAGCGTCGCTCATGCTTGCGGCGGGATGGAGGCCGAAGCTGATGGCCGCGTTCATGTTCGCCATCGCTGTCTCGGCATATCGGTGGAATTTCCTCGTCATTTACGTCGACGATGGAATCATGCATCTGGCGATCTTCTGGATCCTGCTGCTTCCCGTTGGCAGGACACTCGTTCTGAGTGAGCTCATCAGAGACAGAAGCGCTGCGCTGGAGAGATGGAGACGAACGATGGTCTCCGGCGGCGCCGTTCGTGCTTTCCTGGTGAGCCTGAGTCTCGTATACGTCGTGGCGGGAATGTGGAAGTGGACGAGTCCCATGTGGAGGAGCGGAACCGCTCTCTTCGCCGCTCTCCAGACTCCGATCGCGTGGGCTCCATCGATGTGGAGCGTCGGGCAGCTGCCGTTCATTGCTGCGGCTGATTACATAACGCTCCTTCTCGAGCCGGCATTTCCGCTGATGTTCGTGCTGAAGAGAAACCACCCTGCGAAGTGGGCGCTGCTAGTCATGATGATCGGCTTCCATCTCGGGATCATCGCGACGATGAAGGTCCCGTATGCCAACATCGCATGTCTTGCGGCTATCCCGGTAATCTTTCGCGACGAGCTGATGGGCCTGATCAATCGTCGGCGAAAGTACGCTCCACTCGCGGTTCCGACATTTGCCGGCAACTTTTGCGCAGCCGGGTCAATCACATTTGTCACGGTGCTCACGCTGGCGATGATGGGAGAAGCTGCCGTACCGCATTGGCGCGGACCGACTCGCGCGGAGGAGTCGACACCTGTTGCGAGCGCGGCGAAGCAAACCGGCTTTCTCGGCACTAACCACAACCCGATGTACCTGCCGCTGTGGGCAATCGGCATCGCTCAGAGCTATCGCCTGTTCGATTGGATCGACGACCGCAACTTCAGGGTGCGCTATGATGCGGCAGAGGTTGGAGCAGACGGCAGTCGCCGCGCGATCCCTGCCGAGGATGTGTTCCCGATGTCGATTCGCGGTGTGCTTCTCCAGACCTACCTCCACGACGTGACGTGGGGGAAGATTCCCCGCGAGCGGGCGGACGACCTAAAGGTTGCCCTGTTCACCCGCTTCGGCCACCGCTACTGCAAAGCCCGTGATCCGCAAGGCGACGTCGTGGTTTTCGCTGCGGTCGGCAGAGTACCTGTCGCAGACCCCGCGCCGCTCCCGCCACCAACGCCCTTCCTGAAATTTTCATGCGCGGGAGACCATGCATGGCTGGCGTTCGCCCGGCTCGACAAGGATCGGATTGCCACGTTCGCCGATCCCCGCATGAACGCTTCGCTCCTCGCTTCGGTGCGACACTGACATGTGCGGAATAGTCGCCATTCATTCAGACGATGCACCCATCTCGTGCGAGATGCTGCGCGCGGCCACCGGTGCGCTCGAGCATCGCGGACCCGATGGAAAAGGCTACTGGACCGGCACTGCACACCGCATTGGGCTCGGGCACACACGTCTGAGCGTCATCGATCTCGAGACAGGGGATCAGCCGATCCTCAGCGAGGACGAAAGCATCGCGCTCGTCGCCAACGGTGAGTTTTACGGGTTCGAGAAAATCCGCCAGGACCTCGAGCGGCTCGGCCACCTGTTCAAAACCAGGTCTGACAGCGAGATCGTAATTCATCTCTACGAGGAGATGGGTGAAGCCTGCCTCGACAAACTTCGAGGCGAATTTGCCTTCGTGCTGTGGGATGGAAGGCGCCAGAAATTGTTCGCGGCGCGCGATCGCTTTGGAATCAAGCCTCTGTTCCAGACTGAGCAGAATGGAGTGCTGCTACTCGCATCAGAGGCAAAGGCCTTTTTTGCCGCAGGCATTGAAGCAAAGTGGGACAGTGAAGCCGTACTCAGATCCCTGTACCTGTGCATCGGGCCGGAACACTCCCTCTTCAAGGGAATCAGGCAGATTCCGCCCGGCCACTTGTTGACTCGCGAGAATGGAACCACGCAGATCCGGCAGTATTGGGATCCGACGTATCCGCTTGCAAACGGCGTCTTTCACGATGACGAGGCGCATTGCATCGAAAAAACCGCGTCGCTCGTCGAAGAGGCCATTGCGCTGCGCATGCGGGCCGACGTTCCAGTGGGATGCCTGCTCAGCGGAGGGCTCGATTCATCCTCCGTGCTCGGGTTCGCGTCACGCATCGCCGACCGGCCGATGCGCGCCTTCACGATTGCGTTCGACGATCCGCAGTTCGACGAAAGCGAGCTCGCACGCGAGACGGCCGCGTTCGCCGGCGCGGAATTCGAGACGGTCGATGCGAGCAAGGGGCGGCTTGCCGACAACTTCGAGCAATCCATCGCGCACGGGGAGATCGTTCAGTACAACGCGCACGGTACTGCCCGGTTTCTTCTCAGCCGTGCGATTCAACGCGCTGGCTATAAGGTCGTGTTGGCAGGCGAGGGAGCGGACGAGCTGTTCGCCGGGTACGGCTTCGCCAGCGCGGCCGTGTTGTCGCGCGCAAACGGCTCGGCACGAGGAAAGTTCGCGGCTCTTCTAAGACTCATGCGGCCGTCGAATGCCTCGGAAAGGCTGATCCGGCAGGCCTCGCCCTGGCTCGTTCGTACGGCGAAGATCCTGAACCTCAATCCGGAGATCATGGGACCGCTCGCGCGTCGAATGGACCTGATGCAATCGATGCTCTCTCCACGTGCTGGCACCGATGACCCGTACAGAAAGCTGTTCGAAGAGCTGTCTCCAATGGAGAGAATTCGCGGGCGCGAGCCCGCCAAGCAGATGATCTACCTCTGGATGAAATCACTCTTCCCAGGTTACGTCCTCTCGGCGGACCGCGCCGACATGGCCCACGGAGTAGAGGTGCGGCTGCCTTTCCTCGACCATGTTCTCTTCGACTACGTGAAGCGCGTGCCGGTGCGCCTACTCGCCGCGAACGGCATCCGAAAGAATCTGCTCAGAGAAGCAGCTCGGCCCGTACTTACCGATGGCGCACGGAACCGCGCAAAGAAGCCGCTCATGGCGCCGTCGTTCTCCGCCAGCGCGAACGATCCGTTACGCACCGCGGTCGCGGACATTCTCAACAGTGATGCAATGCGAGCGAATCAGTTTTTCGACTACCGAGCCGTCTCCCGGCTGGCGGACTCGACGGACTCCGACGGCACCGCCACTGCCGATCCATTGCTGCTGATGGCTGCGTCGCTTTGTATCATTCAGGAGCGCTATCACGTCACCTGAGAAATGCGACGAATTCACTCGATCCCGACATTGCTTGCCTTATCGCTGATCTTTTCCAACTGCACGCTCCTCAGCGGCCGCTGCCTGTATGAGAATCGAAACGTCATAGCAGAAGGACAGCGCCTCGAGAACAACGTGGCGATCGCGTCAGCGCAGCTGATTCTTCACGAGCAGAGAGACTACGAGCCCGACAAGGATTTCAGCTGGCAGATCCAGGGACCGGAGCTGAAAGGTCATGCGACCCGCATCACCCTCCGCGACAACGCCGCGCCGTCCGCAGTGCTGTACGAGTTCCCGATTCACGCTGACCCCAGAATGGTTCTCGCGTCTGGGTTCGTGAGACAGAGTGAAGGCGCGAACGTCAACGGGTTCTTCGATCTGTTCTCGTCGCGCCGCGCGATCGTCGTGATCACCACTGACCTGACTCAGCGGCCAACAGTTACGGTCGAGCTATCGACCGTCACCCGCGACGACTGGACCCGTCCTTATTGCTCCTGATCGTCCCGGAGCCACCAGCGTCATTCCAATAGCGGCGAGCAAGGCGAGCGTCGCCCCGAAGTGAAAAGCAGTAGATGATCCTGACCTGTCCCATATCGCACCGAAGATTATCGAAGCCGGAAGCGCGCCAAGTCCGATCGCAAGGTTGAACCATCCGAAGGCGGCACCCCGCCGCTCTTTCGGCACGAGGTCGGCGACAAATGCTTTTTCGGTTCCTTCAGTGAGCGCATAGAAGACCGCGTAGCTCGCAAACAGGGCCCACGCGTGCCACTGCTCAGACGCCTGAGCAAATCCGAAATACACGAGTGCGTAGATCATCCAACCCGCGATGATGAGCGGCTTCCGCCCGAGCCTGTCCGACATCGCTCCGCCCCAGGTTCCAAGCGCGGCCTTGATGAGATTCAGGAACGCCCAGAGGATCGGAGCGAGCGCCACGGCAACTCCAAGCTGGTTGGCCCGCAGCAACAGGAACGCATCGGTGGAGTTCCCGAGCGTGAACAGGAAAACGACGCCCAGGTAGAGCCAGAACCGCTTTCCAAGCTTCTCACTCACCGACAGGTGCGGAGTCGACGACGAGGCCGCTTCTTTCGGATGCGAGACTTCACGCACGGCAACGGCGAGCACTATGAACGCGAGAATGCCCGGTATTGCAGCGAGCCAGAATACTTCGCGCAGAGTAAAATCGAACTGCCTTAGAAGAAGGAACGCGATCAGTGGACCGAGAACGGCTCCGGCATTGTCCATCGCGGCATGAAATCCGAAAGCACGACCGCGCGTCTCTGCATCAGTGGAGTCGGCAAGCAACGCGTCGCGAGGTGCGGTGCGAATTCCCTTCCCCACGCGATCGGTGAGGCGTATGAGCAGTACCTGAGTCGCGCTCTGAGCTATCGCGGTGAATGGCCTCGCAATTGTGGCGATGCCATAGCCCAGCATTACGAGCGGCTTCCGTTTTCGAACTTTGTCGGACCACCAGCCGCTCGCGAGCTTGAGCAGCGACGCGGTCGATTCGGCAGCGCCTTCGATTGCGCCGATGAAGCTCGCGTTTGCCCCGAGCACGCTCGAGAGGAAAAGCGGTAGCAGCGGGTAGATCATTTCGGTCGCGACGTCGGTGAGGAAGCTGACCCCACCCAAGGCCACGACATTCCTGCTCAGCTTGCGGGCGATACTCTCACCTCGGAGTGATCACCTACTGTCACTTCGCCGCTGATGCCCTGGAGTACGGCGTCATCGCCGACGAGCGAATTCGTCAGCTTCGATCCGGAGATCCTCGCGTTCGTTCCCACAATCGAGTGCGCAACCGTGGAGTTTTCGATCACGCTTCCCGCGCCGATCGAAACGTTGGGGCCGACTGTCGATCCCCTGAGCGTGACGTTCTCCTCGATGTACACGGGGTCCACGATCTTGCAGTCTGACGAATCCGCGGGGCGGCGTGCCCGTCCCTTCTCGAGCATCGTCTGGTTCGTCTCGAGCATCGTCTCGATCTTTCCCGCATCGTACCAGCCCTCGACGTCGATCACCTGGATCTTCGCGCCTTTCTCGATCATGTACTGAAACGCGTCGGTGAGAAAGTCTTCTCCCTGATTCTGCGGCGACGCGAGGACGTGATCGATACACTCGTAGAGCAGCTTCCAGTTCTTGATGTAGTAGAGCCCGATGTTCGCGCGCTTGGAGATCGGAGTCTTCGGCTTCTCGACGATCTTCGTCATGTTGCCGGCAGCGTCGGTCACCACTACGCCGAAGCGCTGGTAATCCTCGACCTCCTTCGTCCAGATGATTCCGTCGGCGTCGGTCTTGTTCACGACCGAGAGATCGGCGTCGAATATCGTGTCCACGAAAATGATCAGCACCGGCTGGTCGATCCGGTCGCGTGCCAGCGCGATGGCTCCCGCAGTACCGTCCTGGACCTTCTGCTCGATGAACACTGACGGAACGTCGAGGCTCTTCCTCGCAAAATCCTCGACCTTTTCCTTGAGGTGTCCCGTGATGTAGATCACCTCTTCGACGTTGCCGAGCTTCCGCAGCTCGTCGAGGACGTAGGACATCACCGGCTTCCCTGCAACGCGCATCATCGGCTTCGGCGTGACGTGCGTATGAGGGCGCAGTCGCGTGCCCTTTCCCGCGAGTGGAATGATCACCTTCATGGTGCGCTCGTGCCCTCTCGGCCGTATCTGTCGGAAAGCCGCACGACATCATCGAGCTCCGGTGTCGAAACTTCGAGTATGTCGCAGTCGGTTACGGCTTCCATCTGGTGAATCGTGCCCGGCGTGATCCTGAAGGATTCGCCCTGCTTGAGGCGCATGTCCTCGAGCTCATCTCCCATCTGCACGCGATAGACCAGCTCTCCGCTCAGC
>DASWQD010000281.1:0-10259 GCA_036398255.1 Gemmatimonadaceae bacterium
GCGCCGCTCCCAGAGTGTCACCTATCAACCGGTTTGCGTGTCACCTATCAACCGGTACCTACACAGATTAACAGATCTGTTAATCTGGGAACTGTGATCTGTGAACTCTCGTCTTGTAGTTTCGCTTTACGCTGGCTTTACGCTGCGCTGTCGAGTGGCTTCACGAGCTCCTCGGCGGGCGGCTTGACGAGCGCGATCGCAAGAACCTCGGACAGCGTTTCCACCGGATGGAACTTGAGGACGTTCCGCACCTCTTCCGGCACATCCTCGATGTCCGCTTCGTTCGCTTTCGGAAGGATGATCTCCTTGATCCCGGCGCGGTGAGCGCCAAGGACCTTCTCCTTCAATCCACCGATCGGAAGCGCACGTCCGCGCAGCGTTATCTCACCCGTCATAGCGACTTCGCGGCGCACGGCACGATCCGACATCTCTGAAACGAGCGCGGTTGCAATCGCGAGACCGGCTGACGGCCCATCCTTCGGGATTGCTCCCGCAGGAACGTGAATGTGAGCTTCGATTGCGCCGAGCCGATCCTTTGGAATTCCCAGGGCTGAGGCGTTGTTCGTGGCGTAGGTGAATGCCGCGCGCGCAGACTCCTTCATCACGTCGCCAAGCTGGCCCGTGAGTATGAGCGAGACCGCGCCACCCGGACCTGTGTTCTCGTTGTCGGTCGTCCGGTTTCCGTAGTATCTGCGGATCGAGGCTTCGACGAACATGATGTCGCCACCCATCGGCGTGTAGTACATGCCGGTGGCGATTCCAACTTCGTTCGATTCCTGTGCCCGCTCAGGATGCACTTTTGGACGCCCAAGAAGCTCGCGGACTTCGTCGGCAGTGATTTCCTGATCGACGATCTCGCCCGTGACACCCATCGCGATCTTGCGCGCGACTTTCCTTGCCACAGCGCCAAGCTGCCGCTCGAGCTGCCTCACGCCGCTTTCGCGGGTGTAGTTCGACACCACGCTCATCACGGCTTCGTCGGTGAACGAAATGCCCTTGTCGCCGAGCCCCGACTCCTCGAGCTGGCGCGGGATGAGGTATTTCTTCGCGATCTCGGACTTCTCGCGCTCGGTGTACCCGGCGAAGTCGACGACTTCCATTCTGTCGAGCAGTGGTCCGGGAATGTTCTGGACGAAATTCGCAGTCGCGATGAAAAGGACTTCGCTCAAGTCGAACGGAATTCCAAGGTAGTGATCAGTGAATGTGTCGTTCTGGGCGGGATCGAGCACCTCGAGCAGCGCGCTCGCGGGATCACCCTGGAACGAAGTGCCGAGCTTGTCGACTTCGTCCAGAAGGAAGACAGGATTCTTGGTTCCAGCCTGCTTCATTCCCTGAATGATCCGACCGGGCATCGCGCCCACATACGTCCGTCGGTGGCCGCGGATGTCAGCCTCGTCGCGCGCGCCGCCGAGTGCGACTCTGACGTATTCGCGTCCGAGTGCCCGCGCGATGGACTTCGCGATCGAAGTCTTGCCGACTCCAGGCGGGCCGATGAAAATGAGAATCGGTCCCTTGGCCATCGCACGGGCTTTCGCTTCCTTCTGGTCCGTGATCTTGTGATCCTCGTCCTTCGAGGCAAACAGCGTGGGCGTTGCGTCGTCCGACTCGGGCTTGAGGACCGATGGATCGAGCTCGCCTTCACGCTCCACTTCCTGCGCCATCTGCTGCGCACGCAGCTGGCGAACGGCGAGGAACTCGAGCACGCGATCCTTCACGTCGCTCAATCCATAGTGGTCTTCCTCGAGAACGTTCGACGCGTTGTTCAGGTCGAGGTGGTCGTCGGAGCGGGTGTTCCAGGGAAGCTCGGCGATCCACTCGAGATACGTCCGGATCACCTGTGCTTCCATTGACTCGCGGCCCGCCCGCTCCAGACGGCCAAGCTCGCGCTCGACTTCAGCGCGCGCCTCCTTCGGAAGCTCGAGCTTGCTCAGCTTCTCGCGCAGCTCGGTCATCTCCTTCGACTGGTCATCGTCGCCGAGCTCTTTCTGAATCGCCTTCATCTGCTCGCGGAGATACATCTCGCGCTGTCGCTCGCCGAGCTCTTCCTGAACCTGCGACTTGATGTCTTCCTGAGCTTCGAGGAGACCGACCTGCCGCTGCACGTGAACGAGCACGCGGCGGAGTCTGTCCTCGACGCTCAAGGTCTCGAGAAGTCCCTGTTTTTCCGGAACTGGAAGCTCGATGTAGCCCGCGACGAGATCGGCAAACTTGCCAGGCTCGGTGACTGCATCGAGAACCTGATGCACGACTTCTTCGGGGAGTCCGCGTCGCTCGCCAAGCTCGGCAGCGCGCTCGCGCGTTTCCTTCTGAAGCGCGGTGAACGCCGGATCGTCCGCATCGACCGGATTCATTTCCTCGGCCGGTACGATCACGGCGCTGAGGTATCCGTCGGTGGTGGAATATTGCAAGGCAGTAGCGCGCTGCTCGCCCTGGAGCAGAAGCTGAACGCCGCCCAGACCGCGCTGAATCTGCCCGATTCGCGCGATTACACCCATCGAATAAAGAATCTCGGGCGCGGGCTCATCCGTGTTGTCGCGCTGCGCGACAGCGAATACGAGCCGGTCTCCCTTGAGTGCCGACTCGATGGCGCGGAGCGTACCCGGCCTGCCGGCGGCAATCGGAGCGGTTAGCCCGGGAAAGATTACTGTTCCGCGAAGCGGCAGAACGGGTATAGTTTGACGCTGTGCCATGTTTTTCCCTGAGAATTTGAAACGACTACTTTTACAGTTACGTCTAGTTAGAAGTGCGGCATATACTGCATCTTTTGAGCGACAGATTCACGCCAGGGGGGCATGATTCGCCTAATTTGTCTGTCGGGATGACGCGGGACACATGCCATTAAGACCTGACGACGCGCTTGGCTCGCACGTAGCGGCGGTTCTCGAGCCTCACTACGAAATAGACGCCGAGATCGGGCGTGGGGGCATGGGCATCGTTTATTGCGCCATGGACAAACGTCTGAAGCGCAACGTCGCCATCAAGCTGCTTCCTCCCGAGCTCGCCTTTCGCACCGACATTCGCTCGCGCTTCCTGCGCGAGGCGGAGACGGCTGCGGGCCTGAGCCATCCCAACATCGTCCCCATCTACAACGTCGAGGAGCGCGACAACCTCGTCTTCTTCATCATGGCGTTCATCGCCGGGGACAATCTCGCTACCAGACTTCAGAAGGTAGGGGCGCTCGATCCAGGCGAGGTTCGGAAGATTCTTCGCGAGGTGGCCGACGCGCTGGCTTACGCGCACAAGCGAAAGGTCGTGCACCGCGACATCAAGCCGGACAACATCCTCCTCGACACGGACAGCGGCCGGGCGATGGTGACGGATTTCGGTATCGCGCGTGCTCTCACCGACACAGGGGATTCGCGACTGACTGCTACCGGGATGGCGATTGGCACTCCCGCTTACATGTCGCCGGAGCAATCCGCGGGCGAATCCGAAATCGACGGACGGAGCGATCTGTATTCGCTTGGCGTCGTCGGATATCAGATGGCGTGCGGCGAGCTTCCGTTCATCGCGCCGAACACTCCGTCTATGCTGGTGAAGCACCTGTCGGAGATTCCGGTGCCCGTCGACCAGCGGCGTCCCGATCTTCCGACGGATCTTTCGAGAGTCATCATGATGATGCTCGAGAAGGATCCGGCAAACAGGTTCCCCGATGCGCAGTCAGTCGTGGTTGCGCTGAGCAGCGGTGTGATGCCGACTCTTCGCACGGTGCAGTCGCCGGTGAGCCCGGCAGTTCACGGGGGCGCGTTCCCGCTCGCGGGACATGCTCCGATGCAGCCGGCGACGCTTCGGTCCGGATCGATGCGAGCCAGCGGCGTTCCGACTCCCGACGAGCTGGACCGGTGGAATGCCGCGCCGGTCAAGAAATTCCGCAAGAAGCTCGCTCCATACCTCGCCGTGAACGCCATCCTCGTGCCGCTTTCCGTTTTCGGTGACGGTGGCTTTCTCGTCGTCACCGCATTCTGGTCGATCGGAATGGCCGTGAGTTATTCGAAGCTCTGGCAGGAGGGGTTCAACTGGCGCGATGTGTTCCGGCAGCCACGGGACCGCCTGCTCTTCGACGTTGCCGCAGAGAGCATCGACGACGCGCGAGCACTGTTCGACGAGACCAAGCGCGAAAAGGTGCGAGCCCGCGCCCGCGCGCGCGCATCCGCCGGCTTGTTCAACGACCGCGCTCCGGCACTTGGAGCGGGCCAGCGAGGGATGCCGCGTTCGCCGCTCCCCGGGGAAACCAATCCGCCTCCACCGCTCCCGGCGGACAACTCGCCCTACGGTTCAGCGCTCGCGTCCGTGCGAATGGACCGCGACGAGATATTCCGGCAGCTGCAGACGATGTCGAAGGACGAGAAGGAGCAGATTCCCGACGTCCAGGAATCTGCGGACGCTATCTATAGAAAGGCGATGCAGGTAGCGAGCACCCTGGCCGAGCTCGACCTCAGGGGAACGAGAGACACGCCGGAATCGATCGAGAAGGAGATCGGCTCCCTCGAAGCGCAGGCCAATCCGCTCGATTATCGTGCGAGCGAGGAACGCGTGCGCCGTCTCGCGCACCTCAAGCGGCAGCGCCGCGTCATCGCCGACCTCGTGAAGCGGCGCACAAATGCCGAGACGAAGCTCGAGCATTGCCGCCAGCTGCTGAGAAGCATGCGGCTCGAGCTTCTCCGCTATCGCTCGGCGGGAATGGGCACTGCCGCAACGAACGGACTGACGATGGTCACGCAGCAGGCTCAGTCCGTTGTGAAGGAGATGGGGTATCTCTCCGATGCCGCGGCGGAAGTCAACGCTCTTTAAGCTGACAGCTAACAGCAAATAGCTAATGCTCGAGACTCGCAGCTACTAGCTACTGGCTGCCAGCGACTAGCGTCAGCTATTGGCTGTCAGCTGTTAGAATTTGATAAAACCATGAAAACATTCACGACATTTCTCGCGCTTGCCTCAATACTCGCCTGCGCATGCACCGACAAGGGAATCGAATCCCGTGCAGACGCCCTTCAGCCTCAGCCCGAAGTACCTGGCGCCGAGAAAGCACGAGCTGATTCCATGAGGAAGGACTCGATCGAGCGCGCGCGCATCGTTCGCGTCGCGACCCCGGACACACTTCGCGGACTGTATGTCAACCGCTGGGCTGCGCTCGGCAAAAAGATGGGTCAGCTCATCGAGATCGCGAAGAAGACGGAGGTCAACGCGCTCGTCATCGACGTGAAGGACGATCGCGGCTTTGTTCTCTACAAGTCGCGAGTGCCGCTCGCCGTTCAGATAGGCGCCGACACCAACAGCGCGATGAGTCACAGGAAGCTGCGCGCGATTCTCGATACGATGGCGGCGCACAGGATCTATCCCATAGCGCGCATCGTCGTCGCCAAGGATCCGCTGCTCGCCGGCGCGAAGCTCGACTGGGCGATCAAGCGTCGCGACAACATGCAGCCGTGGCTGGACAAGAACGGAAAACCGTGGCTCGACCCGCACCATCGCGAGGTATGGCAGTACGCCGCTGACCTCGCGAAGGAAGCATACGACCTGGGATTCAGCGAAGTTCAATTCGACTACGTGCGCTTTCCCGACGAAAAGCGACTCGTGCGCGAGGCTGTCTATCCGCTCGCGAACGGGCGTGTTCGCGCACAGGTGATTCGAGAGCAGCTCGGTTTTGTGCGCTCGTATCTCAAGCCGACGGGCATGCCAGTTACGATCGACGTGTTTGGCCTCACTGCTACCGATACGACTGACATGGGAATCGGCCAGCGGTGGGAGATGTTCATCGATCAGGCCGACGTCGTGCTGCCAATGGTGTATCCGTCGCACTTCGCACCCGGTACGTACAAGCTCGGCAATCCGAACGCGAATCCCTATTCGACAATCGATCACGCGATGAAGGACGCACGGAGGCGCAGCGCGCCGATAGCGGGAGCGGCGAAGATCATCCCGTGGTACCAGGATTTCACCCTCGGTCCGCCTCACTACTATGCCGAGCAGGTGCGTGCGCAGATGAAAGCGGGATACGCGAACGGTTACCCGAGCTGGATATTGTGGAATCCCGGCAGCCGCTACAACGAAGGGGCGCTCCAGCCGGTGAACTAGCCGCGCTTCAGGTTTTTACAAGCGCGGAACGTGTTGTCCTGCAAGGATTTAAGCCCGCTCCCCTAGCGGCAAGAACAAAAAGTGCTATTCTTACGCGCCACCACAGGGCCATCTGCCTGCCACGCCGGCGTGTCCTGGCTTTTTCCACCGATAAATACGTCGAGCGCCGATCGTGACTGTTCCCAGCTCCGCCGCCGATATCACGCTGACACAAGCCCCAGGACTTGGGGAATCGATAACGTTTCCGCTTGGATGGGTGCTCGAGAATGCGTCCGGCCCGGTCAAGTACCGCTCTGCTGCGGAGGTGGCGCGCAGCCCGGACTCAATGCTTCGCGAAATGGCATGGCTTCCATACGGTCATCGTCCCGCCCTGCGCCTCGCACTTTCGCAGAACGTCGACGGGATCTGGAATCAGTCGATGCTCACGGTTCCGAAGCAGGGGGGCGACATCGCGGGGGCAGGAACTATCTCGGCGGTTCGACGGCTTCTCGAATATGGATGGGACCGGGAGTCACCTCCTCTCTCGCACGCGCGCAGAGCCCTCTTTCGATTGCTGGCCGAGGATAATGATCCTGCGTTTTTGTATGAGTTGGGTCTGAAGGCGAAGGATGACGATTCCATTCGTCGCGGCCGGCTTCAGCTTCGCGAAGCCGCCGCCGCAGCGCTGGCACAGGCTGGTTACGAATCCGATCCGCGACTGCGGGGAGCGGCGCGCAGAATTCTCGAGCGGATCGACGGATATCTGAGCTCACCGCTCGCCGAGAAACCGTGGAAGCGCGTCGGCAATGTGCACGTCCTTGCACCGGAAGTCTCGCCGCCGACGTTCAATGCCCTGACGATGCTCGCGCACATGCCGATCTTCCGGCAGGAGAACTACTCCGAGACAGAGCGCATCTATCAGTACATCTCGCAGCCGCATCCGCGTCAGGATTCTGTGCAGCTCGTCGGCAAGAAGATGATCGACCAGCCACTGTACATTCTCGGCGACCGGCTTCCGCACCGGAACGCAGTCGAGAACGACGTTCCGTTCGCGCTCATGTGGCTCGAGACCATGGCGCGGCTCGGGTTCCTGCGGCGCAATGAAAACTGGATGAAGATGTTCGAGCGGTTCGAGGACGACCGCGACCGAACCGGTGTGTGGCATCCCCACAAGGGAATGAGCATTCCATCGACGAGCAATCCCATAGTGTGGCCGATGTTCCCGCTCGAGGATCTGTCAGCTGCGGGCAGCGCGAAGGCAACCGGCGCAGCATGGTCCGATGTCACCTTCCGAATCGGGCTGATCGGCAAGCTGCTCGGCCGCGAGGTCAAGGTCATCTAAGCTGTATCCCGCTGGCCTCAATGACGTAAGCGCGAGATTCGTCACGCTCGCGTCCGGACTTCGCGTGCGAGTCGTCGAGTCCGGCGTCGGAAATACGCTGCCGATCGTTCTCGTGCCGGGATGGGGATGCACCGCCTGGATTTTCCACGAGACGCTGGTGCCTCTCGCCGCCGCGGGATTTCATGCGATGGCGGTCGAGCTCAAGGGTCATGGCGAGTCTGACAAGCCGGCGCTCGAATCCGAGTACACCACCGGCTCGATGCGCGATCAGCTGCTCGAGACCCTCGACGCGCTCGGCCTCGAGCAGGCAGGGATTGTCGGACATTCGATGGGCGCGGCGATCGCCGCTCATCTCGCGGTGATGGCACCGACGCGAGTCAGCGGTCTCGTTCTCGCGGCACCAGTTGGTTTTTCGGGAGTGCGCGGAATGTGGCTGTTCCGGCTGCTCACGCCCCGGTTTGCCGTGCCGGTTCTCCGGCTGCTCGCGACGCGGCGGTTGATCCGGGTGATGCTATCGGTGGTGTACGGCTCACTGCGTCGTGCGTCGAATCAGGATGTCGAGGAGTTTTACGCCCAGGTGGAGCTGCCGGGAACCATCATGGCTCTTCGGAACCTGCTGCACGAGTTCGAGTGGAATGCTCCGTTCCCGAGGCTGGAGGTGCCGTACGTCAGCATCCATGGCAGTGAAGACGTGCTCGCGCCTCCCGGAGATGCGCCAGGTGATGGCGCAATCAGGGCGTTGATCATCGACGGCTCGGGGCACGTGCTCTTCGATGAGGCACCCGAAATAGTGAATCGTGTGATAGCGGAATTCTTCGCCGGGACGGGTGCGCCATATATTTCGAGTCAGAATGACTAAAGGAAAGTCCGACAAGCAGGAGCCGGCTGGCGTGCTGATAGGGTTCAACGATCTCGGGTTGAGACCGGAGCTGCTTCAAGCTGTGCAGGAAGCCGGATATACGAGTCCCACTCCGATTCAGCAGCAGGCGATTCCGGTTGCAATGGAAGGGCGGGACCTGATCGGTCTCGCTCAGACGGGAACGGGCAAGACGGCCAGCTTCACGCTGCCGATCATCGAACGGCTTCTCGA
This sequence comes from Gemmatimonadaceae bacterium, assembly GCA_036398255.1. GTDB lineage: Bacteria > Gemmatimonadota > Gemmatimonadetes > Gemmatimonadales > Gemmatimonadaceae > UBA4720. The sequence goes on from DASWQD010000281.1 coordinate 8,487, forward strand.
GGAAGGCTACGGCCACGCGAAAGCGGGCGCGCATCGCGTGCGCGTCCTGGTCCTGACGCCGACTCGAGAGCTCTGCGTTCAGGTCGAGGAAAGTTTTCAGAAGTACGGCAAGCATACGACGCTCCGTGTAGCTCCCGTCTACGGAGGTGTGAGCGTCGAGGCTCAGACCAAGCAGCTTCGCAAGGGTGTCGATGTGATCGTGGCGACTCCGGGGCGTCTGCTCGACCACATGGAGCGACAGAACGTTGTGTTCGACGACCTCGAGGTTCTCGTGCTCGATGAAGCGGACAGGATGCTCGACATGGGCTTCGCGCCGCAGTTGAACAAGATCGTGGCGGATGTCCCGCGCTTTCGCCAGACGCTCCTGTTCAGCGCGACGATGCCGCCCGAGGTGGAAGCCCTCGCGCGGAAATATCTGCGGAAGCCCATCGTGGTGCAGGTGGGGCGCCGCTCATCCGCGGCGAGCACCGTCACACATGCAGTCTATCCGGTGCCGCGCGACAAGAAGACCGAGCTGCTCGCCGAGCTTCTGAACAAGGAAGGAATGGATTCCGTTCTCATCTTCTCGCGCACGAAGCATGGTGCCGACAAGGTGGTGCGGCATCTCGCCTCGAAGGGAATCAGCGCCACCGCGATGCATGCCGACAAATCGCAGGGCGAGCGAACCAAGGCTCTCGAGGATTTCAAGCAGGGCAAGGTGCGCGTGCTCGTGGCCACCGACATCGCGCAGCGCGGTCTCGACGTCTCGGGAATCAGCCACGTCATCAACTACGATGTCCCGCAGCAGGCGGAGGACTACGTGCACCGCATCGGCCGCACGGGGCGCGCTGCTTCGACGGGCGATGCCTTCACCTTCATGGCGCCCGACGAGATCGCGATGGTTCGCGCAATCGAGCGAGTGATCGGCGAGCCCATTCCGCGAATCTCGGTTCCCGGATTCGATTTCGGATCCGTCAGAGTTGAGACTGTGCCTTAGCTCTCTACCGGGCCGGTGAAAGGGTTCTGTGAGACCGGTGAGACCGGTGAGAAACCCACAACTACGTCTTTGTGGTTATTAACACCATACCAACTGTCCCTCCGCCTGTCTCGCCGGTCTCACCGGTCTCAGAAAACCCTTTCCCTGGCGCCGGTCTAGTGCCGGACACGTCCGAGTCGAGACACCACCACAGTATCGACGACATTCCCCCGTGACACGATCAGAGACGAGTTCGCAGCTCCATAGCCCAACCCTATGGGCGAGTACGTTATGGTAGTGCGATTGGCGGACAGCAATACGCCGTGCGCCTCGCCGATTTCGCGTGATCGCAGAAGTCCGCTCGGCGCGTGCACCGAGATCGTGCTGGTCGACGGATCGATCTCCAGGGTTACGCGTGCGCCCCGGGCGATCGCAGCGTGACGCGCGAGAGAGAACAGCGACTCTATCTCGGCGACTGCGCCTCGGACTTCAATGCGGTCGATGAAACCCGCTGCGCGCGGAAGAGCAATTGCGGTTAGGGCGGCCATTACCGCAACGACGACTGTGGTCTCGATTACCGTGAAGGCCTTTCTCGACTGCATGAGCTCCTCCGTTGAAATCATTGATAGCGGAGGAGTCGCGGGCGGCGGTCATCCAATTCTTTCGCGCGGCATCACGATGCGTTACATCTAGGCGGACGAACCGGGGACACCATGAAAATCGCGATCGAATACTGCACTCTTTGAAACGACCGGCCCCGCGCTGCCAGGCTGGCAGCGGAGCTGAGGGAGAGATGGCCCGACGTCGAGATCGAGCTG
>DASWQD010000282.1:0-15805 GCA_036398255.1 Gemmatimonadaceae bacterium
TCTATAGTAGTGCCTAACAGACGACTGGTTTGCCAGCCCCATCACGTGAAAGGTAACTTGAGGCGGTAATTCCCCTCAGGTAGGAAGTCCGCCGATGGATCTCCGCGACCGACTGCAGTCCACGCTCGGCAACGCGTACACCGTCGACCGAGAGCTCGGCGGTGGCGGGATGTCCCGCGTCTTCCTCGCGCACGAGACCGCGCTCGGCCGCAATGTCGTCGTGAAAGTGCTGAGCGGGAACGTGGTCGCCGACCTGAGCGCCGAGCGGTTTGCGCGTGAAGTTCGTCTCGCTGCTTCGCTTCAGCATCCGAACATCGTGCCGGTCCTCACCACCGGCGTGGCCGACGGCATCCCCTACTACACGATGCCTTACGTGAAAGGCGACTCGCTTCGTGTACGAATGGCAGAAGATGGTGCGCTTCCACATCGCCTGGCCGTGTCCATTCTGCGCGATCTCGCGCGCGCCCTTCAGTACGCGCACAACGAAGGCGTCGTCCATCGCGACATCAAGCCGGAGAACATTCTTCTCTCCGGTGATGCGGCCGTGGTGACAGACTTCGGAATCGCGAAAGCAATATCGGCCGCTCGCACCACGGCGACGGATCCGCACGGTGACATGACACTGACGCAGGCCGGCTCGTCCCTCGGGACGCCGGCGTACATGTCACCCGAGCAGGCTGCCGGCGATACTATCGATCATCGATCGGATATCTACGCGTGGGGCATCATCGGTTACGAGCTTCTTGCAGGCGAGCATCCTTTTGCAGGCAAGACGAGCCTCGCTCAGATTCTCGCTGCACAGCTCAGCGAGATCCCCGTGCCGCTTACGGAAAAAGCGCCCGGCGTACCGCCGTTGCTCGCGGATCTCATCATGCGCTGCCTGAGCAAATCACCCGATCAGCGTCCGTCGTCGGCAGGAGAGCTTCTCGAGAGCCTCGACAACACGTCCGGATCCCGCGAAACCGCTCCACTTTTACCGGTGAAGCGGAAGCTCAACAGAAAGATCACGGCTGGAGCAGGAATCCTGGCGCTGATTGCGCTTGGTGCTTACTGGTATCTATCGGGACGGGCGAGCAGGAATGTTGATCCTTCGACGAGCTCAGTCGCCGTTCTTCCGTTTGCCGACGATCACGCCGACTCCACAGAAGCCTACTTCGGCGAAGGCATCGCCGACGAGCTGATGACAGCGCTCGGCAAAGTGCCGGGGCTGCGTGTTGCGTCGCGTACTTCATCCATCGCCGTTGCGAGACGCCGTGATCTCGACGTGCGCGAGATTGGAAAACAGCTCGGCGTTTCGACAGTCGTCGAGGGAACTGTGCGTCGAGTCGGCGGACAATTGCGTGTGACCGCGCAGCTCACGAGTGCTTCCGATGGATTGACGATGTGGAGCGATGTATACGAGAGAGAGAGCAAGGATGTGTTCGCGGTGCAGCAGGACATCACGCAGGCGATTCTCGCAGCGCTTCGACCTGAGCTCGTCGGTACCTCGAGCGCCCACAGGACAGCGGCGGGTCCGGGAACATCAGACCCCGAAGCTTATGATCTATACCTTCGGGGACTTTATCTCATCGAGCGCCGGGGCCCCGGAGTGCGGCGTGCCGCGGACTACTTCACGCAGGCAACCCGGAAAGATCCAAAGTTTGCTCGCGCGTATGCTCAGCTCGCCGCCGCGCTCTCGTTCTTTCCCTATTTCGCCGGAGTGCCTGCTTCACAGGCGGAGCTGCCGGCGCGCGCGGCCGCGGAACAGGCGCTGCGCCTGGACTCGACGCTCGCTGAACCGAGGGTGGCGCTGGCAATGGCGCACTGGCACGCCTACCGGTGGAAGGAGGCGGAGGAAGAATTCAGGCGCGCGCTGAACGCTGATTCAACGTCCGCCGTCGCGCATACACAGTTCGGTCGTTTCCTCCTGACCACAGGACGCATCTATCCGGCAATTCAGGAGTTCCGAACCGCGCGAAGGCTCGACCCACTCGCGGCGACCTCCTCGGGCTGGCTTTCGCACGCGCTTGCATATACGGGCGATTACAATGCCGCCTTCGAGGAGGCAAAGCGCTCGCGAGAGCTCGATCCAGATCTCTGGAACAATCGCACCCTGCCGGCATTCGACCTCATTGCAGCGGGACGCTTCGATGAGGCGCGTGAGGTTATCGGGAACGATCCGCCACCCCCGGTATTCGACGGTATGACCGCATGGAGTCTCGAGAAGGTCGGTAACAAGACGCGAGCGGCCGCGATTCGCAGATCCCTCGATGCCGACACCAGATGGCTGGTGCATGCGGCACGAGTGCACGCGTATCTCGCGACTGATGACACAGCGAAAGTCCTCGACGAGATGGAGGCTGCTCTGGCCAAAGGTGAGATCATCGCGCAGATGATACCGTTTCTCGACCGGCTGTACGATCCCGTCAGGCGCAGCCCGCGCTTCGCGGCAATTGTTCGGAAAGCAGGGCTGGAAGGCCGCGGATTTACTGGACCGAACGGAGGCAGACCAGCGCCGTGACGCCGGTAGATGGACGGCTCGTCGCTGCTCGGCGATCGTTATCGCGTCGGAGCTGAAAGATCGGTTTCCAATTTAGTCTCTTGTCGCGAATAATTATGGATCGATGCGAACATCCACGGTCATGAACCGCTCCCCTAGCGACGCTCGGACATTGATGCTCGTAGACGACACCACGCGCGAGGGTGTCTGAACAGTCACAGACGCCGTGCTCGCGCCAACGGGCACGGTGACTGAGCTCGGTATTGTCATTCCCAACGGCAGCCCGGTCGCGGAAAGCTGCACCGCCGTGATACCCTTTGGAGCCGGACGGTCGAGACGCACCGTCAGGACGATGCTTCCTCCCGCACGCGCGATCACCGGCGAAGCGGAAATGCCTGCCAGCAGCGGTGGACCTGGCAGTACTACAATGGTCTCGGACCGGGAAGCTCCGAGCTGAGTGACCGTAACAATCGCGGAGGTCCTTTCGGAAACCGGATTTGTTTCGATTCTGTATCCCACGGTTCGTGGCGAAAGGAAAAACCCCGACGTCGTACCCGGAGCACTGACCGCCGGATTGTTGGAAGTAACCGTCGCAGTGATGCCGCTGCTGGTAGGGGCGTCCAGTGAAGCATTGACCAGCGCATTCTGGCCTGACACGATCGAATCTACCAGCACTATGGATACAATTCTGGGAGCGAGCAACGTTCCGGTCCGAGTGGTGGTGACACCGTTCAAGGTCGCGGTAATCGTGAAAACCCTGTCACTGGTCGTCCGCGGAAGCGTGAAGGAGTGCGACAGCGACGTCGCCCCTGCAGCAATTGTGTCGACGAGGGTCGACAGATTCTGTCCGAAGAAGCTGCTCGGCCCTGTTGCACTGAACTGCACTATCAGACCGCCAGCCGGTGCAGCGCTGCTTGCCTGAGCGGTGAGCGTAACCGAGTCTCCACTCTTGGGGTTTGTCGGAAATCCGATTGAAGTAATTGAGATCGGAGCCGGGTTGACTGCGAGCGTCGCTGACCGCGAATTGCTGCCCGCCGTGGCCGTGATGGTCGCATTCGTCGAGGCTGTTACACTGTTCGACGCCAGCGAAATGGTCGTGCTACTCTGTCCCGCCGAGATCGTCTTGGTTGACGCAACCGTCACCGCGTTGCTGCTGCTCGACAGCGCGACTGTTGTTCCGCCCGCCGGTGCCGGACCATCCAGTGTGATAGTTCCAGTTGCCTGTTGTCCTGCCGTCACCGTTGCCGGCGCTATTGTCAAATTCGCCGCGGCTGGCGGTGAAACAGTAAGATTGCCCGTTCGCGTTTCTCCTCTCGCAGTCGCGGTGAGAACAGCGAGCTGCGCGGAGGCGGTTGGCGTGGTCTGCACCTGTACCGTCGCAGATGACTGCCCACTTCCAATCGTTATCGCCGACGATGCAAGCTGCGCGACGTTCGATGTTATCGAGAGTCCGACCTCGAACCCGTTGCTCGCGGCGGGGCCTGACAGAGTGATGGTCGCAGTAGCTGGCCTTCCTCCCGCGACACTGGTCGGATTGAACACGACGCTCGTGAGCGAAGGCTGTCCGCCCTGGGCGAACGCAAGCGCAGGCATCAGCATCAGCAGTCCGGCTAGTCTCTTCGGCATAATGCTCCCGTCACAATGGATTGAACCTGAATACACTCCAGCTGCTCCGCCGCAGCACTGAGCCGGATGCGCTCAACGCCACCACGCGCCAGCGAACGAGTCGCCCTTGAGCCCGCTCGCGCACGAATGAAGGAACCTCATAGAAGCCTACCTCGCGACGGACTGCGGCTTGATGCAGCGCGCTTCCGTCTTCGTCCGCAACAAACTCTATCCTGTATAGCGCGGCACCCGGCTCGCCGCTCCATCGCACGACAACGCTCGAGTCAGCCGCAATTGATGCACTGTCCCCAGGCGATACGAGCGCCAGTCCTCGCCCCGGTGCACGCAGCGCTGCTACGCTCTCACCATCTCCGACTTCATACCTGAGCACAGGCATTGGAAAGCCGGCAACTGCTCCATTGTGAAGAATTCCGCTGCCGGCACCAACAGCGCCGAGATCCGAATCACTCTCGCGATCGTCACTCGCCTCGATGCGAAGCAGTACGAGGTATGTCCCGTCCGCTGCGGTTGGCAGCCTGCGCGGATCCGGTCCTGGTAGCACTGCGCGTCCCGATGGCGGGAGAAAAACATTGAAACGATCGACTGGCAGGTATCTCCGCTGGGCCGTGCGCTCTTCGAGGGGCAGTGTCGCCTCAGTGAGCAGGTCGTTGTCGGTCGGAGGCTCTTCGCCGGGCATCACTACTTCCCATCGTCCGAGCAAGCGACCTGTGCCGTTGTAGGTGATCACAGCCGACAAAGGCGGAGGCGTTTCGCCAGGCCTCACATGCTGCACTGTCACCGGCGGCTCGAACGCGACTCGCACATCAGTGAGCGCAAAGGGAACGCGCGCACCTCCACCGGTGAGACGGCACGTTACCGCGACGTACTGATCCGGTCCGCCCGCGACATTCCTGAATCTTCTTACATAGAAGAACGTCGATGTCTCACCGCGCGCAGCCGCCTGGTATGCTCGCCTTGCTACCGAAGCTGGTATCGACATGATATCGGTGAGCGCACCTGCGCCACTCACGCGGGAAAGATCGTTGCGCTCGGGAAGTTGACCGAAGATCGTCGCCGGATCACACCGCTGCCCGACATCAGGCGCGGCCGACAAGAGCTCGCCACACCAGAATGCATCCGACGGAACGAGCGAGCCAACTCCTCCAAAAGTGAGAAAGACCGTCGTCGCGTTCATCGTGTTGACGCTCACGCCTGTCGGATTGACACGCACCTGCGCACGCGCTGATGAGCCCGCAATACAGCACACGGCAGCCGCGATCGCGATACGCCTCATTGACTCCTCAGCGGATTGAAGCTCAGCCCTGATGAAATGACCCACTGGCGCTGGGTGCGAAGTGAGTTGACGCCCTGTGCATTCGGTGAGAGAACTTCCGCCGACGTAGAGCCGAAACGGAGGAACGCCGAGCCGCGCGAGCTGCTGGCAACAGATGGGCGCAATGTGAGCGACTGCGAAAGCTCGAGCCTTGCTTCCGTATTGAATGCTCCATCGGGTCTGGTCACGTCGCGACTTCGAGTTGCGCCGAGGCCTGAAGTCAGGCTCGTGCCTGTTCGAAGCCCCAGGTTCCATGCAAGGGCGACGCGCTCCACACGGGACAGCTCATTACGCTCCTTCGATCTCTGGCGTTCTGCCGAGACATCGGTCGTCAGCTGCGACCGTTGATTCAGCGTCAATCCGAACGAAAGCGATTGGCTTACCGCAAGAAAGTCCGCACGCTCACGCTCGGCCTGCCGGTTGTCCTGGAGGCTTCTGCTGAACCTGTATCCCAGATTGACTCGCCCCTTCTGCCACTGCGCACGCATCTCGTGCGACGTGTTCTTCTGGTCGGGCAGATCCGTCGTGCGGAATGCGCCGTTCACCGGAAGCTCCTCGGCAAGGGCGTGCCTCAATCCAAACGAGTATGACAGCGCCGGGGCGAACACGCCGAGCTTCCTGAACGCGGCAATGTTTGAAGTCGGAAGGTTCAGCGACGCGGATGATTCACGATTGAGAGTCGTCAGCACTGACTCGATCTCATCGAGATTGTCGCTGCGACGCGTGTGAGCGATCTGGCCGCTGAGCGGTCCGGCAGTGAACGTCGCATCGACGACATTCTGAAGCTGGTCTGCCTGGAGAAACGCAGCCACCGTTCGATACAGCGGATCGATTCGCTCGTGCTTGAAGTTTGCACTGAGCGACACGTCGCCGATTCGCTTCACGCGCTTTCCCTGAATCAGTCCAACCCCTAGCTCCGCGTATCGGGCTCCGCGCGTCTCGGGAATCACGGCCTGGACAGTGGTATCGCCGAACAGCTCACGATCGCGCGCGGGGTTGGTGAACCGGCTTCTACTGTATCCGCCGACGAGCGTGATTCTTCCTCCCGGTGTGCTCGTCGAAACCTGAACTCCGCCTCCCGTGCTCTTCTCCGCATCGACTACCGCTCCCTGCGTGAATCCCGTTTCCGGACGCAGCGAGCCTCGCACGAGAGACACATCCACATGCAGCCCTCCGGGACGTCGAAGCAGCTCGCCTCCAAGTACCGCAGTCGCAATCCGATGGGTTGGCTCCTTCAGTCCGACAAGGTTGTCCCAGCCGACAATGGACGTTCCGTTCATCGCACCCACCGACAACGATGCCCTTCCCTTCTCGGCGCCGAGTGTCACACCGCGACTCGAGAATCCGTTGATGAGATGACGGTTTGCGCCAATCGAGACATGGCCAAGCGACAACTGGGCGGGGCCGCGCTTCAATCCAATGACGTAGTCGGAGAGGTCGACCTGCGGAGCCGAATTTCCCAGATCGGAGAATCGCAGCGCTTCCTGCTGCCGGCTCGTTCCAATCGCATTCCCGTTGGATTCGAATGACCAGTCAGTGCCGGATTGCGTCGTTCGCATTCCAAGATTGAGCTTGAGGTCCTGGAACGTGCGGCGTGGCGGAGTCGGAAACCCTCCCGAGTGTTCCTCAGCAAGCTGGCCGTTCACTCCAATCGTTGCGCTCGGCTTCAGTGCCGAGCTCACGAAACCACCCGGCTTCAGAACCTTGATTGGAATACGCTGGAGCTCTGTCCAGCTCGACCCTTTTCGGCGATAGACGATCACCTCGCTTTCGCCGGATGGGAGTGCGAATGGTATCGGACGATAGATGATTCTGGTTCCATTTCGCTCGGTCAGGTCGGTGACGTCTACACCTCCGACAAGTACTGCGATTTCGCCTTCGTCTGCTTCGAGCGGTCTGGAGAGAGAAAGCTCGATCGGAGTGCGGCGGTCGATGAAGCGGCCGGATTCAACAGATGTCGATACACTCGGCGATGAACGAGCCGGCGCAACTGAAGAATCGGCTGTGGATTGAGCACGAGCAGACACGCTTCCGAGAAGCGGAAGCATCATGGTGCCAAGCAGAGCTGCAGTGCGCAGCGCCAACGGATTTATCCGCGGCGTTTGCTTAAACTCGTCAATGGTGCCTCAGAACGGTGGCATTGCGCATCAGCGTCCGCACGAATGGCCCTTCATCGAATGGCAGGAAAACATAATTCTCGAATTGGCTCTCCGCACGTTGCGCTTCCCCCGTCCAGGCACGAGAATAGACCCTCGACGACATACTCCAGACCCGGAGCAAGACGATGAAAGTGCGAATGATTCGATCGGTCCTAGTGATCGCCGCGATTGTTGCCACGGTCATTCCTACCTCTGCGACAGTCACGCCAGCCGTTGCCAACGTTGTTCCAGCGGCGAACTTCACGAACATCACGAAGTCATTCGAGTTCGGACCCGGAACTCCGAATCCGGTCTCGAATCAGCGTGGATTCGAAATTCCAAGCGGGCTGGAGGTGGCGGCCACGGTCAAGTACAGAAGACTTGGCACGGGCAAGGAAGGCATTCCGATAGCGATCGAGCTGCGTGAGCCTGACACGTCACCGGGCGTCGAAGGACCGATAGTCAAGACGGAGCGCCGCGATGCTTACGTTACCGAGGGAAGCGTGACGATACGCAGCCTCGCCAGCAATCGAGGATGCGGCAAGCCATGGCGCGTTCGCGTTCGCTATGACGGAACGGGCACGCCCCCCAATGCGGTATTCGGCACGGCAAGGCTCGACTGGGATGGCACTACCAGGACGATCAGCGCGGAAACGCCGGGCTACGTTATCAAAGGAACGTCCAAGGAAGTCAAAATTGGGAGTCCGACAGGGTTTGGTGAGGGAGCGCTGGGAATAACCGCCAACTGGAACCACATGATCGGTCCCGTTCCCGGACCCAGCCCGGTGAAGTTCCGGGTGACGATTTACATCGACCACCCGACTGCTGGAACAGTCGTGTCCACCTCGGATGAGGGATATTCGTCCAACGAAGCGAACGCGACGCCCAAATTCGGAATCGTACACAGAATTCGTGAAGATCTTCCTTATCAATATTCGCTGAACTTCAAGAACCTCGACGTTCACGACGCCTTCGTCCAGACACCTGTGGTCAAGTTCTCACCAACCTGCACCTAGCGGAGCTTCACACTCGATCTACGGTTAGGAAACCGACAGTTCCCTGCAATAGAAACGACATGTACAAAGCTTGAATCGGATATATCGTTTCAGTTCCTGCCATTCGAGGAGAGCGCATGCCGCCACGATCGAAGAAGTCCGGGTCGGTGAAAGCCGATTCGCAGGATGCCATTCGAAAGCTTCAGCCCAAGCTCCGAATGGTTGCAAACTCCAGCGTGAAGGTCGGGGTCCTTCGCGCGGAGAGATCGTCCTGCATCGCGGTCAAGAGCGATTCCCTCGCCGAGAAGTACGGCACCGCCCCTGGATTGGAGGTCGAGCCGAAATCCATCCGTGAGCTGAAGAAGACAGTCAAGCGCGGGAAGCAGCGAGAGGTTCCGAGCAACGTCTACGTGAACGTGTTCATCGAGACATCCGACACGGATGACTCGCGTCTCAAATCAAAAGCATTCGTTGGCGAATCAGCACGGAGGGGAAATATCGTTTCGGCGACGGTGCCTCTCGACAAGCTGGAGTCGATCGCCGCTCGGAGCGGCGTAAACCACATCGAGCTCGGCGAACCCCTGTCGGCGCCCACACCGGAAGTCACTGTCAAGTCGCCCGCAAAACCGCGAATCCGGAAATTTGGAGACGGACGCCGGCACCGAAACGGAAAGGGCGTTCTCATCGGAATCATCGACGTCCAGGGGTTTGATTTCTCGCATGAGGATTTCCGGGATACGGAGGGAAAAACACGGTTCATAAGCATCTGGGATCAGGGGGCCGAGTATCGCGAGAGTGCAGCGATCAGGCAGTACGGGTACGGCGTCGAGATCACGCAGAAGCAGATGAACAAGGCGATCAAGGATTCGAAATCCCAGAACCTTCCTCCATATGATCTCATTCCACAGAGCATCATGTCCGAAGGCTCTCACGGAACTCACGTTGCCAGCATCGCTGCGGGAAATACCGGCGTGTGCCCCGGAGCCGATATCGCGGCGGTCCTTGTCTCGCTGCCCGACGAGGATTTCAAGCGTCGCAAATCGTTCTACGATTCTTCCCGGATTGTTCACGCAGTCGAATACCTGCTCGCTCTCGCCGACTCTCGAAAGCAGCCGATCTCCATCAACGTGAGTCTCGGCACCAATGGCCACGCACACGACGCATCGAGCGCACTGAACCGCTGGATCGATTCGGCGCTCACGGTTCCCGGCCGCTCGGTGAGCGTCGCTGCCGGAAATGCAGGACAGGAAGCACCCGAATTCGAGGGAGACCGTGGCTTCGTGATGGGCCGCATCCACACGAGCGGCAACATTCCTTCACGCGAGCTCTACACCGACATCGAATGGATAGTGGTCGGCAGCGGAGTAGTGGATATCTCGGAGAACGAGCTCGAGATATGGTACGGGGCGCAGGATCGCCTGAAGGTCTCGGTTCGCACGCCGATGGGCGACTGGATCGGACCTGTCGAGCCCCTTCAGTACATCGAGAACTCGCAGCTTCCGCAGGGAAGCTTCGTCAGCATCTACAACGAGCTCTATCATCCGGCGAACGGAAGCAACTACATCTCGATTTACCTGAGCCCGTTTTATACGCAGGAAGGTCCCGTTGGCATTCCCGCCGGAACCTGGACAGTCCGGCTCGAAGGCACCGAGGTGCGGGATGGCGGCTATCACGGATGGATCGAGCGCGATGATCCACGCCGCGTGGGACGTTCCGGCTCCGAGTTCCTGTGGAACTTCCCTTCGTTTTTCTCCGAGAGATCGAACGTGGACCGATCATCGGTCAGCTCGCTCGCATGCGCGATGAACGTGGTGTCGGTCGCGAATCTCGATGACGTGAGAGAAAAAATTCACATCACCAGCAGCCAGGGACCAACACGCGACGGCCGCTTCAAGCCCGACGTTGCCGCGCCAGGCACCGACATCGTGGCCGCACGTGGATTCTCTCCGGAGAAGCCCTGGGTTGGAATGACCGGAACGAGCATGGCCAGCCCGCATGTCGCCGGCTTGATCGGTTTACTCCTCGCGACGGAGCCAACGCTCACTGCCGCTCAGATCAACGGCATGATTCAGCGCACATCACGCCCGCTGCCGGGCAGCACGTTCTCCTGGGCGCACGATGCGGGATTCGGCCGGCTTCAGGAGAATGCATGCCTCGCCGAGGCTCTCGTGATCAACAAGCGTCACGATCTGGCTCCGAAGGGAAAAACACCGCTCACGAGTACGGTGAAGAAACGATGAAAATCCAGGTCTTTCAGTCCGATGAAGGCGATTGCCTGCTCATCACCGGCAAGGATGGAAAGCGCATTCTATGCGACGGCGGAATGGCAGCTGCCTTTCGCACGCATGTCGCCGAGACTCTGTCGAAGATTCCGAAGAAGGAAAAGATCGACGTCGTGTACGTCTCGCACATCGACTCCGATCACATCTCGGGCATTCTCGAGATGATGAACAACATGGTCGCGTGGAAGGTTCACGATTACCAGAAGAAGAATGTCGACAGCAGTCACAAGCCGCCGAAGGTTCCGCGCCCACCGAAAGTGGGTGCCCTCTGGCACAACTCGTTTCACGAGCAGACCGAGGACAACACCGGCGAGATCGAGGACATGCTGGCAACGACCGCTCTCGTTCTCTCCGGCAGCTATCTCCCGGATCTCAAGGATGCTGCTTCGAAAAGCCAGAACATCGCGACGAGCGTGAAGGAGGCCATCAACCTCAACCGGCGGGTGGGCGACAAGCAGCTCGGGATTCCCGTGAATCGCCCCGCCGACGGCAAGCTCATGATGGTGCGGGACAAGCACAAGCCGATCAGCCTCGGCGGAATGAAGTTCCACATCCTCGCACCGTTCTCGGAGGATCTCGCGAAGCTCAGGAAGGACTGGAACAAGTGGCTTCAGGACAGCAAGGACAAGCTTGCCGTCATCAGGGCCGATGCCAGGAAGACCGAGCGCGACCTGGGCAACGACATCGACCGCCTGATGGAGCCTCTGTTCGATCAGGCGAAGAAGTTCGGCGACAGGAGCGGAGTGACTCCGCCCAATCTCGCTTCTCTGATGTTCCTGCTCGAGGAGAAATCCACAGGCACCACTGTCCTGCTAACCGGCGACGGTCATGCGGATGATGTCGTGAAAGGCCTCAAGCATTGCAAAAAGATCAAGAACGACAAGCTGCATGTCGACGTGATCAAGGTTCAGCATCATGGTGCAGAGTTCAACATGACGAAGGCGTTCGCGGAATCGATCACCGCCGATCATTACATCTTCTGCGGAAACGGTGGAGACGAGAATCCCAACCTGGAGACGCTGAAGGTTCTGATCGACGCGCGGCTCGCCGACGGCACGAAGAAGAAGTTCAAGCTCTGGTTCAACTCGCACTCGAGCGTCGCCGGCGGAAAGAAAGGCAGCCCGGCGCACATGAGGAAAATCGAGAAGCTGATAAAGACCCGGACGGCCGGCAGCAAGGGCCGGCTGCAGAGTCAGTTTCTCAAATCGAGCAGCGTTACACTCACGTTTACTTGACCCGGGCCGCTGGCACGTAATATCCAGAGTATTTCCGTTGCGGACAGGCAGCTCTGGCCTGCCCGGCATGCGCTCATCTAAATCCACCTATGGAGGGAGCTTATGCCGTACCGTCCATGCTCGCATTCCACCCTCGGAGTGCTTGCACCTTTCCTGGTCGCCGCGATGCTCATCCCCACGGACACTCGTGGCCAAACGGACGAGCAGCTCGTTCGGGCGGTTGACTCCACCTTCAATGCTGCGTTTCTGGCGCGAGATTCAGTGAGGCTTCGCGGACTTTACGCCGCGGACGCTGTCGGAATGTATCCCAACACGCCGATCGCGAGGGGCAACGCCGCAATCCTGAAAAGCTATGCCGAGCTGTGGGGGATGAATGGCAAGCTTGTCGGAACGCCGGTCAGTGTGACGACATCCAAAAGCGGGGATATCGCCACGGTGGTGGGCAAGTATCAGATGAACTTCACGACCCTCGCTGGACCGGTGGTCGACAGTGGCTCGTACATCAACGTCTACCGGAAAGGGACCACCGGAAAGTGGGAAATTGTCCAGGAGCTCGTGACGAGTCACTCGCCGGCGATTCAGCCGCCCGCGTTCGACACTGACGCGAACATGGCGATGTCCGGTGGATCCTCCCTCAAGTGGGACGACCTCAAGGTCACCGGATTCGATCCCGGTGCGAAGATCGCGGTCGTGCACGGAGATCCAGCGGGGACTGGAGATTACACAATTCGTCTGACGTTCCCGGATGGCTATCGCTTCCCCGTGCACTGGCATCCGAAGGCCGAGCATCTGACGGTCGTGTCCGGCTCGTTCCTTCTCGGAATGGGAACGAAAGTGGACGAAAAGGCACTGAAGACTTACAGTCCCGGAGACTTTCTGTACCTGCCGGCGAAGAACACACACTTCGGCGGAGCGAAAGGCGTGACCGTCGTGCAGCTGCACGGACTCGGTCCAATCGCCAGCAACCTCGGAACGCCATAGCGAGTGCAAAGCGGCGGGAGCTCTGCTCCCGCCGCTCTCTCGTCATCCGTCAGCCGCTGACCGCAGTGAGGGTGATGTACTCTATCCACACCTTCGCAATCCCATCCAGTCTGGACTTCACAAGCTCGGCGCTCGCTGGATCCAGCGCAGCATAAGGATCACTCGCCAGCCGCGCTTTCATCTCGGCGTCTGCATGAGCCGTGTCGACCGACTGTGGCCCGTCGATCTTTCCCTGGAAGTCGAGCGTCGTCAGCAATCGCGACAGTGTCTGACGAACGAGACGATACCGCTCCAGCGAAAGACCGGACGCCTGGATCGCACCGGTGATTGTGTTCTCCTCGAATGTGGACTGAATCGCGTTGCCACGCTCGACGGGAGTTACCGCCTTGCCCGCGCGAACCTGTCCTTCGCGAACGAGATGCGTCTCCCGGACAATTCCCTTCTCGAAACCGTCTAGATCGGCGGCGGTGAGTGTCACTGGACCGGACTCACTCGCTGGCTCGCTTGCGACTGTCGCTTCGGGCGCAGTTGCAGCAGCTGAATCGGCTGATGTCTTTGCGTCGCCGCTGCATCCCGCGAGTGATACTATGAGAACGACAAGCCCGAATGCTTTCATGTGAGACCGCTCCTTGAAATTCGAAATGGTGTGAGATCGAAGGCCGGGTAGCCTGTCGTTACGAGATCTGCCTGAATCTCCCCGACGACGCTCGCGAACTTGAACCCGTGTCCCGAGCACGCACTCGAGATGAGCACCTCCGGATGCTGCGGATGAAAATCAATTACGAAGTCATGGTCGGGAGTATTCGTAAAAAGGCAGACATCCCTTTCTCTCACTGGCGACCGCGCGAGCGATGGCAGCACTGGTGAGATCGCGCTCATGAGCGTTTCTGCTTCATCGTCTCCAACGGCCCGGTCGACCCTGTCTGCATCTGCGACTATCTCTCCCGCATGCATCACGCTCGCCTTCACTCCGCGAGGCAGCTCCGGAAAGCCATAGGTGATGTTTCCTGGCTTGTACTCGTAGGCCCAGATGGGAAACACATCCGATCGATAGTCTCTCTGGTATGGCACATCCATCCAGAACACCGCCTGTCTTTCGACCTCGAGGTTCAGCTTGATCCCGCCGAGCAGCGATTGCGTTCTGGCTCCGGCGCAAAGAACGAGATAATCAGCCGAATACCTGGAGTGCTGGCTGGTTACGGTCACCGATCCATTGTTGGCGGTCCACGAGATGACGGGCTCTTCGAACCTGAGATCCGCTCCCTCCTGTGCGGCGACCTTGAGATGCGCCCCGTTGCACTGCTCAGGATCGAGCCATCCCGCACGCGGATCGACGACTGCTACGAGATCTGATCGAAGCTCGAATGCGGGGTGTCGGCGCTTCACTTCATCAGGTGAAAGAATTTCGCAGGAGAGACCGTGCTCGCGCGCGCTGCGAAGCGTGCCCGTCACGAGCATTCCGTTCTCGTCGCCAATCATCAGGCCGCTGTTGATGTTCAGCAGCTTCTGACCGGTCTCCGCACCCAGCTCATCCCAGAGCTCGTACGCTCGCTGAAGGAGCGGCACGTACATCGGATGCTCGAAGTACATCTCCCGGATGATGCGGCTGTCACCATGCGACGATCCGAACTTGTGCCCGGGCATCCACCGCTCGAGCCCGAGCACTTTCTTCCCGCGCCGCGCAAGATGAGCTGCCGTAGCGCTGCCCATCGCGCCAAGGCCGGCAACGATTACGTCATAGTTATTTGCACGGTCAGCCATGCTTTTCAACAGATAGGGGTTCAGACCCAGACGGTGGCGGGCTGTGGGTTTACGGTAATCCAGTTCTGGGTTATACCGTTTCAAACCGAAGAACTCAAAACCGGAAAACTGGTAACCCAGGACCCGCCACCGTCTGGGTCTAAGCCGTTTACATCTTCGCCAGGACTTTCTCCACTATCGCCCGCCCCTTCACTTCGGGATCTGTCGATCCGCGAAGGTCTACCGAGACAAGCGCTGCACCCTTTCGCACGTTCAACATTCCGCCGATCAGCATCACTGCTTCGTCCCCGAGTCCCGCTACGGAATTCGTCGACTTGATGTCTCCTGCCGATGAATCCATCATCTCGCCTGCCATCCGCGTTCCAGCCAGGGCAGCCTCACCACCCTGGGGATCGACAGTCAACATTGCATAAGTTCCGGTCGGGCCGACGTATGTGCACGCACTTCCGCTTCCTGCCGGCGCCGATGTCGGCTCGTTGAGCGATCCACCGAGGATCGTTTCCATTTCCGCCTTTGTCACGTAGGAGCAGGCGTCCCTGACCTCAACAGCCGCTACCCTTTCTCCGGCCGCTCCCGTATCAGCCGCGTCACTCGCAGCTTTCTCGCCTCCGCACCCGACTGTCAACGCGATGACGAATGCCACGCCACTGATTCCACGACCTCTCATCAACTCCCCCTCTGCCACATTGTGAACGACCTCCAGAGGCGCTCGAGAGGTCCGTACGAATATCGTGCAAGCCAGAAAGTGCTGATAAGTACGAGAATCAGGAAGAGGAGAATCGTAGCCGGCGGCACATAGTACGGCCGGATCTTGAGCCCAAGACCGTATCCCGAGGCGAGCCAGGAGATGATTGCAGCCTGAAGAACATAGTTCGTGAGAGCCATTCTCCCGGTCGTTGCGAACGCGCGAAATCGCTCCTTCCACGCCGGCCGGTATGCGAGCAGCAGGGTTATCGCACCGATGTATGTGAAAGCCAGCCATTGGTCGTTGATGAT
>DASWQD010000283.1:0-4702 GCA_036398255.1 Gemmatimonadaceae bacterium
CGCTGGGTGTCTTCGCTCCAGATGGATTCGGTCCTGATCCAGTCGGGGACGAACTCAGGTGCGTCCTTTTGATAAAATGACTTGCCGTCGATGCCGTCGGGAAACCGCGTGAGCACCACGGGGCGATTGCGAAGGTAGGGAAGAAGCCAGGGCGAGATCGAGCGGTAGTAGTCGATCAGGTCGCCCTTCGTATAGCGCTCCTCAGGCCAGAAGATTTTGGAAAGGTTAGAGAACTGGATGGCCTTCGTCGGCTGAGGTACAGAGGAGGCAGAGGTAGCAGAGACGCCAGAGGGTTCGACAGGAACATCAAGAATATTCCACCCCTGTCGCTCGCACTCGTGTGGCCGCTTGTCCTCTCTCAGTCGCAGGAAAGCAGAATGTCTAAGCAATCCATCGGGCGTCCATTCGCGAAAGCAGACTTCGCACACGTAGATGGGATCGACCCATGTAGTGGTCTCCGACTCAGGGATATGATTGATAGGCGGTGCACCTTTCTCGATAATCGGACCTGAGCATGCCGGCTCGCGCCGCTTGATCCCCTCGAGCATCTCACCGATTTCCTTGAGCAGCGAGGCATTGAAGCCAGTCCCGACGCGGCCGGCGTAGACGAGCTCGCCATTCACATAATCAGCGAGCTGCAAGGCACCAAAGTGCGAGCGGCTCTTCTGCGGCGCCGTGAAGCCTACAATCACGAAGTCGTCAGTCTTCTCCGCCTTGATCTTGAGCCACTTGTCCGAGCGGCCTTTCCGATAAGTGGAATCCGCCTTCTTCGCGATGATCCCCTCGAGCCCCATCTTCGTCACGCGGTCCATGAAGGCTTCACCTTCACGCTCGATGTGATCGAGTGTGCGGAGCGGTCCCAGCTTGGGAACGACATCGGCGAGGAATCGCTTCCGCTCGGTTAACGGAAGCCCGCGCAGATCCAGATCCTTGAAGGCTAGCAGATCGAAGACGTAAAACATCGCGGGAAGAGCAACGGCTGCCTGATGAATCTCCAGTGCAGATGTCAACCGCCCGCGCCGCTGCAACTTCGCGAAGCTTGGCATTCCTTTGTCATCGTTGACGACGACTTCACCGTCGAGAATACACTCATCGACAGGCAATGCCTTCACGGCTCGCGCAATTTCGGGAAACACAGCCGTGTAGTCGTTACCATTGCGAGTCAGCAGCAACGCTTCACCGCCGGTCTTCGCTGCAATCAACCGATAGCCGTCGAGCTTGAGTTCGAAGATCCAGCCATCCTTCGTGAATGCTTCGTCTGCGGTCTCCGCATGCATCGCCTCGACCTTCCGCGGGTCCACACGAGATCGAACCGCACCAGCCGCCGCAATGGAACCTTCCAACGCACCGGTGGGAACGATGCCGGCCTTCACCTGCTCGACAGTCAATCCTGAAAGAACCGACTCTTCTGGGAACACATCGCCCGGCGACTTCATGAACGAGTCGCGCTCCTTGATGAGCAGCCACTCCTTCTCGGTCTTCTTGATCTTCACGAGCGTCCACTTGCCGTGAAGCTTGTAACCCTTGAGCTCGAAGAGAAGCTTTCCTTTGGCCAGGCCTTCTCTCCAAGCCTCGAGCGGCACCCACTCGCCGCGGTCCCACACTATCACACCGCCGGCACCGTAATTACCCGCGGGAATGATCCCCTCGAAATCACCGTACTCGAGCGGATGATCCTCGACATGCACCGCGAGCCGCTTGTCGTTCTGGTCGTATGAGGGACCGCGCGGAACTGCCCACGATCTCAACACACCGTCCATTTCCAGTCGGAGATCGAAATGCAGCCGGGTGGCGGCATGTTTATGGACGACGAACAGATTGCCCGGAGCAGCGGACACGCCGCTGAACGGCTCAGGGGTGCGATCGGGAGAGCGCTTGGCGCGGTAGGTACTTAGCGAGTCATCAGCCATGGGCGCCTATACTATAGTATGCAGTCCCACGGGAGGCATCGGTTCCGGTCGCGAATCATGACTCCGAGAATTATGTTTTCCGCCACTTACAAACGAGAGGCGGACTCATGCGGGTCGTGCTGAGGACTCTGCTTGCGCTGGTCACGTTCGTACCTTCGCTCGCTTCGGCGCAGGGCGGCCAGCCATCCATCGTGTCCGTCGTCTTCAATCCTGCGACAGTTGCTGGAGGCAGACCAGCCAGCGCGGTCATCACCATCTCGGCACCCGCGGGAAACAACGGCTTCGATATCAGCCTCTCGCTATCATCGAATGTCGCGCAGCTCTCGTCATCCGCGGTAACGATCGGCAGCGGTCAAACCTCAACCACTGTGCCGGTTTCCACTACTCCGACGGCGACGACACAGCTGGCAACGCTCAGCGCAGCTGCTCGAGGCGAAACGCGCACAGGAAATCTTACGGTCGTGCCACCAACAGTGGCCAGCGTGGCGGTTTCCCCAGCCGCCGTGAACAGCGGACAAACTTCGACTGCCACAGTCACACTCGATGGATCGGCGCCGACCGGCGGTGCGATCGTCAACCTGTCGAGCAGCAACGCCGCGGCGACTGTTCCGGCAACAGTCTCGATTCCCCAGGGCCAGACCAGCGCGACAGTCACGATCAATACCGGAAACGTGACGGCTCAGACCAACGCCACAATCGGCGCAAGCGTAGGGACAACCCTGCGGAACACCACTCTGACAGTTCTGCCCGCTCCACTGGGGATCACAGAATTGAAATTCACCGGTGTCAACCAGCGGCTCGGCACGAACAGCGGTGACCCGATCACGCTGCGCGTTACGCTCAACAATCCCGCACCTCCAGGCGGAGCCATCGTCAGCTATTCTTCGACCGGAGTGAATTTCTTCAGCAGCTCATTCAATCGAGATACAGTCGAGGCCGGATCAACGAGCTCGGGCCGCTTCTTCAATCTTCCCGTAACGGCGGTCGATCAGCCATTCACGGTGACAGGCACGCTCAATGGAGTCGCGACGACAATAACGGGATCACTCGACGCCCCGCGCATTTTCGGACTCTCGGTAACACCCGATTCTGTTCTCGGCGGCAGTGAGTTCACACTGAGAGCGAGCCTTTCATCCACGCCGCCAAGCACCGGAATTCCCGTGGCCTTCTCTGTAAGTAATCCGGCGGTGATCATACCAACGTCCGGACAGGTCGAGCCGGGCACGGCGATGACATGGCGTACACGTACAAACGTCGTATCACAGGAAACTCCCGTAACGATTACGGCCTCCTTCCTCGGCTCCTCACGCACTGCATCGATCAGGGTTATTCCGCGGGCCGGGCTGCTGTCGTTCTCAGCCAGCCCACTGCTCGCCCGCGTGGATCAGACCATCACGCTGAAAGTAGAGCTGGGTAAACCAGCCCCCGCGGGCGGCGCAGTTGTCCAGCTGAGCGCGTCGGGAGTGCCGATCGGAATGACGATCCCAGCATCGATAACCGTCCCAGCGGGATCGACAAGCGCATCGATAACGGTCAAAACCCCTTCGCGCGTTGCCAGCTCCACTGTCGTGCGAATCAGCGCGATCCTCTTCGCTTCGAAAACGGTCGAAGTGAGGATTGATCCGGCGATTCTCGAATAGGGTTCAGGAAGTCTTCTTCTTCCTGACCCTCACATCCACAGGCACAACCCAGCCTGATATTCTCGTCCTGACGAGCAGCCGCATCGAGCCCTGGTGGAGCGGAGTGTACTCGTAATCCGCAGTCTCGCCGGGACCGGTGAGAAGGTATGCGGACTGCACGCGTCGCTGCGACATCGGAAGGTCCGCTCCATCCTTTGCAATCGGACGCCACTTCGCGACGGTAGTGTCGGTGCCGAGCGAAAATTCGACCCGCCAGTCGGGATGAATGTTGATGAGCCGCAGACGATAGGTCTGCCCCACCTCCATCTCGATCGGAGAGGGAGACGCACTTCCGTTCACAAATCCTCTCGTATCGAATCCAGGAGCAGGAGGCGGCCCACCACCTCCGACGAGTATCACCTTGTCGCGATCGGGATTGAACTTCGCGGGATCGTCCACCACCACGAGCGCGCCATACATGCCGGAGTTGATCTGCACTCCCTCGTTCAGATGCGCATGGTAGATGAAAGTCCCCGAGCGCGGCGGCGTGAAGTCCGCGTTGAAGGAATCCGCGGGAAGGATCGGCTGCAACAGCTTCGATCCGCTTCCGCTCCAGTATGGAACACCGTCGGGATAACTCTCGAGCTCGATGCCATGCCAGTGCACCGTGCCGGGTTCCTTCAAGTTGTTGACGACAGTGATCCGAACTGGCTCTCCACGCTTGAGCACGAGAGCTGGACCTGGCAACGAAACCGAATCGGTGCGCGGAACGTTTTTCCCGTCCTGAAGGACGAAACCATAAGCGGGCTTCTCGCCGAATACTTTTGGCGATGACTGGAGCAGCAGTCTCAAATTCCTTCTCGTCCCTGCTTCACTCGCATAGCTCTGTCCCGGCCTCGGCTCGACGTGAATTCCGAGAACCAGTCCCGCCATGGCATGTGCCTTGGCCCCATCATGTCCGTGCTCGCCCCCTGCTGTCTGAGCAGGTGGCGGCACCAGCGATGCTTCATTCGAGACATGAAACGCAAAATGACAATGGAAAACCCAGTTGCCGGGTTTCTCCGGAACGAATGTCATTGCCATTGTCGAGCCTACACGCATCAGCTCGGTATTGACGAGTCGCCTGTCCGGCCTGGAATAAATCGTGTCCGCTGACATCTGACCGCGGCTCGT
>DASWQD010000284.1:0-5557 GCA_036398255.1 Gemmatimonadaceae bacterium
GCCGGGCAGGAAGTTCGAGTTCTCACTTCGCGGAAAGTCCGAAGCCTGGTATGACGAGGCATCGGGAACCCTCGAGCTTCCGGGAGGAACCCTGATGCCGAGGAGTGATCTCAACCTGCTCGGCGATCACAACGTGGCGAACGCGCTCGCAGCGGCTCTTGCCGTGACTGTCGCCGATAAGCGCTTCTCGACGGGGGATGCCCGCAAATCGATCGCTGATGCACTGCGCTCATTCAAGGCACTCAATCACCGCCTCGAGATTGTCGGAGAGGTCAACGGCGTGCAGTGGATCAACGATTCGAAGGCAACCAATGTCAGCTCGACAATGGTAGCAGTGGCGGGAATGCGGCGGCCGACTGTCCTTCTTCTTGGAGGCCGGCACAAGGGCGAGCCCTATTCATCTCTCGCCGAGCCGATACGGAAGAACGTAAAAAAGGTCATTGCGTACGGGGAATCCGCCCCTATCGTCGAGAAGGATCTCGAGGGTGTGGTTCCAGTCGAGAGGCTTGGCTCGGATTTCAGCGAAGTGATCAAGCACGCGAAGGACAGTGCGGCAAAGGGTGATGCCGTTCTTCTTTCACCGGCGTGCTCGAGCTACGACATGTTCCGCAACTACGAAGAGCGCGGAGAGCGCTTCCGGAAGCTCGCACTGGCGAAATAGATGGCAACGACAGTCGCCGATGTCCGGTATCGCTGGTACATGGGCCCCGAGGCGCGGCTCCTCCTGCTCATCACCGCGTGCCTTCTCGCGTTCGGTCTCGCGACCGTCTACAGCGCGAGCGCAATTCTCGCTCAAAGCAAGAATCTTGGAGGGACGTACTTCTTCCTGAGGCAGCTTGCGGGCATCGGTGTGGGGGTCGTGGCTCTCGCGGTGTTCGCGAAGGTGGACGCCGAAGTGTGGAGCAAGTATGCGTGGCCGCTCATGTTCCTCACGCTGCTTCTCCTGCTGATAGTGATTCTTCCGTTCACGGAATCGATCGCGCCTCGCATTCGCGGATCGCGAAGGTTTCTCATCGGCTCGTCGCTGCAGCCGTCCGAGCTCGGCAAGATCGCGGTGATCGTCTGGACTTCGATGCTCGTCGTGAAGAAGGGAGATACGCTGCGCAGGCTGACGAAGGGACTGCTGCCGTTTCTCGTGATAGTGGGAATAATGGACGTGCTCGTTGCGCTCGAGCCGGATCTCTCGGTCGCGATGATGTATACGCTCATCATGGGAATCATCCTGTTCGCCGGCGGTGTGCGGATCGGACATTTCGTGGTGCTCGGCATCGTCGCCATTCCACTGCTGTGGGGACAGATGCAGCGGCTGAACTACGCGCTGCTCCGAATGACTGCGTTCTTCGATCCGGGCGGTGCACCGACGCACGTGAGCGATCAGCTCAAGCAGTCGCTCATCGCGGTGGGATCGGGACAGATCACGGGGCTGGGCTTCGGGCAGGGGAGACAGCAGCTTGGATTTCTTCCGCTCGCATACGACGACTTCATCGCCGGCTCCATCGGTGAGGAGTGGGGGTTCGTGGGACTGAGTCTCCTGGTCCTCGCGTTTGCAGGTTATGGATTTCTGGGCTTTCGAATCGCCCGAAAAGCGCGGTCGCCATTCCTGCAGCTGACTGCGGTGGGAATAACGGCCACAGTCATCATCACTGCTTATCTGCACATCGGCGTCGCGATCGGGCTCCTTCCAACAACTGGATTGACGCTGCCGTTCATCTCGTACGGCCGGTCCAATCTCGTGCTCTCGCTGCTGATGACCGGAATTCTCGTGAACATCGGGAGCACGCGTGAGAAAGTGATCGGGTCGCGAGCGACCGACCCGTCGTTCGCTCTTCAGCGGGCGTAAGTGAGAATTCTTTTCGCGGGTGGAGGAACGGGCGGCCACCTGTATCCGGGTCTCGCGATCGCCCGGGCGCTCCGCCGTATCAGGCCGGACGTCGACCCCTTCTTCATTGGAGCGCTGCGCGGGATCGAGCGAAGCGTTCTGCCGGGGACGGAGTTCCCGCACGAGCTGCTCGATCTGCATCCACTGTACAGATCAAGGCCGTGGGAAAACTGGAAAACCCTTCGCGGTGCGGTTTCCGCCTGGCGGGATGTCGGCAGGATCGTTCATTCCAATCCGCCGCGCGCCGTTGTGGGCACGGGCGGCTATGCGTCGGGAATCGCGCTCGCCTACGCGAGAATACATGGGATCCCATATATCGTTCAGGAGCAGAACAGCTTTCCCGGCCTGACGACGCGCTTCTTCGCCCGGCACGCGAGGCAGGTGCACCTCGGCTTTCCCGAAGCTGCGCTGCGACTGAACCCGGGCGCTAACACGCAGGTCCTCGATACCGGGAACCCGATCGAGCCACCGCCGTCACCGCGACCGGAGCGCTCGGGTGCCCGGCTGAAGTGGGGGTTTCCAGGGACGAGCGGCAGGGTGATGCTCGTCTACGGTGGGAGCCAGGGGTCGAAAGCGATCAACGACGTGGTGGCTTCGTGGGTCCAGGGCGGAATTCCGGAAAACCTCCATCTGATCTGGGCCACGGGTCAGAAAACTCACACCGATTACGCAATGCTCGAATCCGAGCGAGTACGCATTCGCGCGTATCTGTCTCCGGTTGCGGATGCGTACGCCGCTGCTGACTTTGCGCTCTCCAGGGGCGGAGCGATGGCCACCGCAGAGCTCTGCGCATGGGGAATTCCGCCGATCATCGTGCCTCTTCCGACTGCAGCCGCAGATCACCAGACTGCCAATGCGCACGCATTGAGCGCGGCGGGCGCAGGCGAATTCATTCCGCAGAACGCGCTCTCGTCCGAGGCGCTCGATGCTTCAGTTCGCCGCCTCCTTACGGAGCCATCGCTGCTGGAGGAGCGATCGCGCGCCGTGCTGAAGCGCGCGCGCCCCGATGCCGCGGATGCAATCGCACGTCACGTTCTCTCGGTTGCTTCCTGAATTTCCGCTTGAGCCAGGCAGCGGCTTTCCTAGATTGACTCCTTCACCATGACGCAGCCCACAAGTCACGAGCGAGGACCGGTTCATTTCGTAGGCATCGCAGGCGCGGGAATGAGCGCGCTGGCGGAGCTCTATGTTCGCCGCGGAATCACAGTCACGGGCTGCGACACCACGTCGTCGGCTGCGACTGATCTCGAGCGACTCGGCATTCACGTCCTGCACGGGCATGATCCGGCGCACGTCGACGGAGTCGCGGAAATCGTCGTCACATCCGCGGTCCGGCGCGATCATCCAGAGCTTCAGCGCGCGCGAGAGCTTGGCATACCGGTGACGCGCAGAGCCGAAGCCCTCGGCAAAGCCGTATCGATCGGACGTCTCGTCGGGATCGCCGGCACTCACGGACAAACCACGACGACCGTGATGACGACGCAGGCACTCGCGGCTGCGGGGCTCAATCCCACGGGAATTGTCGGGGGACGCGTCGGAGCGTGGAATGGAAATCTCAGCGACGGGGGAGAGGATCTCTTCGTCGTCGAGGCCGACGAGTACGACAGATCGTTTCATGCGCTCGCGCCCACGGTCGCCGTAGTCACGAACATGGAAGCCGATCATCTCGACATCTATCCGGGCGGTATCGACGAGATTCGCGATGCGTTCGCACAGTTCGTTCGCGGAGCACGAGTGATTGTCCTTTGCGCCGACGATCGCGGAGCGACGTCGATACCCACACCGAGCTCCGCGGAAGTCATCCGCTACGGAATCTCGTCCGACGATGCGCGGCTCGTCGCGACTGGACTCGAGCCGGTGAATTCCGGATCCCGTTTCGACTGCTACTACGACGGACAGAAACTGGGGGATGTGGAGCTCGCTGTTCCCGGGCTGCACAACGTTCGCAACTCGCTCGCGGCCATTGCCTCCGGACTCGCGCTCGGCGTCACAGTGCCGGCCATGCGAAGCGGACTTGCTTCGTTCACTGGAGTCGAGAGGCGCTTTCAACGCCTCGGGGAAGCGCGGCGAATCACCGTCATCGACGACTACGCTCACCATCCGACTGAGATCGAGGCCACTCTTCAGGCAGCCCGAACCGCATTCTCGGGAAGGCGCATCGTCGCTGCGTTCCAGCCCCACCTGTATTCGCGTACCCGCGATTTCTATCCCGAATTTGCGGCGGCGCTCAGTCGCGCTGACGTTGTTTTTCTGTGCGATCTCTATCCGGCGCGTGAGCAGCCGATGGAAGGCGTATCCTCCGCGCTCATCGGCGATCGAATGCGGGAAAAAGGAAAAGCACCGGTTTGGGAGGGGCCGCGCGACAGTGCCGCTGAGGCAATCGCGTCACGAGCGAAGCCCGACGATGTGGTCATCACCATTGGCGCCGGCGACATAACACGGACGGGGCCCGAGCTCCTCGCGCTTCTGGGGCAGGACGGTTGAGCTCGCCCGATCTCATTCAACCAGAAACTCCGCCGCGACCCTCGAAGCGGTGGAGACTGCTTGGCTTCGTGGTACTTCTCCTTCTTCTCGCACCGGGTTCGTGGCTGGCGCGACGGGCGGCATCGAGAATGGAATTCTTCCAGCTGAGATCGATCTCCGTCGAGGGCACGCGGTATCTCGCCCCGGAGTCAGTGATCGTCAAGCTTGGGGTGGACACGACTCGGTCCGTTTGGGACGACACTGATCCGCTCGCGGAGAGAATTCGCAGGATGCCTCAGATCGCCGACGTCGAGATCAGCCGCAGACTTCCCGGCACGCTCGTGGTGAGCGTGAGAGAAAACCTGCCGGTTGCGCTTGCGCCGAGCCCGCGCGGTCTCGAGCCGGTCGACAGCGCGGGCGTCGTTCTGCCGATCGATCCGGCGACGGAAGACATCGACCTGCCGATCGCCAACGGGCGAGACAAATCGATTCTCGCGCTGCTCACATCGGTGCGCGCCGAGAACCCGATGTTGTATCGCCGGATAAGCGAGATCTCGCGTGACGGCAGGGACGCCGTCGTGCTGAGACTAAATCCGCCTCTCCGCGTTCGCGCACCGATGGGGGTGTCAGTTGCGCGATTGGCCGATATCTTTCCCGTCGAGTCGGACCTGATCCGGCGAAGGGCGAATGTCGCCGAGCTCGATCTACGCTACCGCGATCAGGTGATCGCAAGGCTGCAATGAATCCTGAACGTGTCATCGCCGGTCTCGACATCGGGTCCGCGAAAACAACGGTGGTAATCGCAGAGGCAACAGGCGATCTACATCGTCAGACCACGCTGAAGATTCTCGGTGTCGGCCAGGCCCGCACCACCGGCTTGCGGCGCGGCATCGTCGCCGACATCGAAGAGACCACCCGCTCGATCAAGAAGGCGATCGAAGACGCCGAGAGAATGGCCGGCGCGAAGATCGAATCGATATACGCTGGCATCGCGGGCGAGCACGTGCGCGCGATGACCAGCACCGGCATCGTCGCAGTGAACGGAGACGAGATCTCGCGCGCCGACGTTGCCCGCGCAAACGACGTCGCGCGTGCCCAGCCGATACCGGGCGACCGCGAGCTGCTTCACGCGATCCCGCAGGAATACACTGTCGACAAGAATCAGGGGATCAGGGATCCGATCGGGATGATCGGCACCCGGCTCGAGACTGAGAT
>DASWQD010000285.1:0-3922 GCA_036398255.1 Gemmatimonadaceae bacterium
GTCGTCTTGGTCGCCCCATTCCGCCTCGTAGCGCAACGATCAAGCTGGCGAAACAGCTGCGTCCCAAGGGCGCATACCGCATTCGGGTCAGGGACGTTCGCAATCTCGCCGGTATCGTACGCTCGACGGAGCTGCCGCTCACAGCCCCTGACCCGCTGCCAGTTCCTCCCGCCCCGGCGCCCGCTCGCTCAACTGCTCCGCCGGCCGCACCCCCGCCTCCACCTCCGGCGCCGATTCGACGGTGAGCGAGACGGACGCAAGGAGGGAAATTCCCAGCGTCAGCGCGCTTCTCGAGCAGGGCGAGATTCGCACCCTGATCGAATCACACGGGCGGGCAGTCGTCGTCGAGGCAGTAAGACGGAGTGTGGCCGACGTGCGAACCAGTCAGCACGCTCTTGACATACCGTGGGCTGATCTGATTCGGAGGCAGCTCGAGGCGATCGAGCGCCGTTCTCTCCGGCCCGTCATCAACGCAACCGGCGTCATTCTTCACACAAACCTTGGACGAGCTCCGCTCGCCGACGCTGCGGTCGACGCGATCAGGGAAATTGCACACGGCTACACGAATCTGGAGTACGACCTCGACCAAGGCGTGCGTGGATCACGTTACATCCACTGCGTGGACCTCCTGCGCGAGCTGACAGGAGCTGAAGACGCAATCGTCGTCAACAACTGCGCCGCGGCTCTCGTCCTGGCCTTGAGCGCGCTGGCCCGCGATCGCGAGGTCATCGTTTCCCGCGGCGAGCTCGTCGAGATCGGCGGGAGCTTTCGCGTGCCCGACATCATGGCTCGAAGCGGAGCGACTCTCGTGGAAGTCGGCACGACGAACCGCACGCATCTCGGCGACTATGCCCGTGCGATCACGTCGCGAACGGGCGCGATCGCGAAAGTTCACCGCAGCAATTTCGCGCAGAGTGGATTCGTCGCGGACGTGCAGGTGAAGGAGCTCGCGCCGGTTGCCGCCGAGCATGGCATTCCGATCGTCCACGACCTCGGAAGCGGACTGATGATCGACCTCTCGGAATTCGGTCTTGCAGGAGAGCCGACAGCCGCCGCGGCAATTGCGGCAGGCGCGACCGTGGTGCTCATGAGCGGTGACAAGCTGCTCGGCGGACCTCAGGCGGGAATCATTCTCGGTGACCGCGCGACGGTTTCACGAATGCGCAACGACCCGTTCGCGAGGGCAATGCGCGTCGACAAGATGACGATCGCGGCGCTCGCGGCGACCCTCGAGCTGTATCGCGATCGGGACCGGGCGCTCTCCGATATTCCGACGCTCGCGATGATAACCGCGCGTCCCGATGAGGTTCGTACCCGCTGCGAGATCGTCGCCGGCGAGCTCTCGCAGCGGGGCATCGAAGCTTCGGTCTCGGAAAGCGAGGCAACGGTCGGAGCCGGCGCATTTCCGATATATGGGATCCCATCATTCTCCGTTCGACTCGCGGGGATTCCGGACGAGGTGCAGCGCCGGCTTCGTTCCGCGACGACACCAGTCATCGGCCGCATTGGCGGGGACGCTTTTCATCTTGACCTGAGAAGCGTCCCGACGCGATTCGACCGGGATCTCGTTGAAATCGTGAGCCGTGCCCTGAGTTGAATCAGCTTCCGACAGCAGTCTTCCTCGATCGCGACGGAACGCTCATCGAAGACGAGCACTACCTCTCGCGACCTGAACAGGTGAGGCTCGTCGATGGCGCAGCCGAAGCCGTTGCCCGCATCAACTCGGCGCTTATCCCCGTAATCGTCGTCACCAACCAGTCTGGCATCGCGCGCGGGATACTGACGGAAGCGGATCATGAGCGAGTGACCGCGAGGCTGAATGAATTGCTCGCTGCGCGCGGAGCGCACCTGGACGCGAGCTACCATTGCCCGCACGCACCTGAAGACGCGTGCGAATGCAGGAAGCCCGGTACACTGCTGTACCGGCAAGCCGCCGCCGCGAACCACGCGGTAAATCTTTCGCGGTCACTCTACATCGGCGATCGATTTCGCGATGTGGAGCCAGCATTGACGCTCGGCGGGCACGGCGTCCTGGTCCCTTCCCGTGAGACGCCTGCGTACGAGATCCAGGCGGCGACCGCGCGTGCGAGGGTTGCGCCTTCTCTCGCCACTGCACTCGACTGGTTTCTCTGCTCCAATTAGCACTTACGACGCTCGCGCTGCATCGCTAAAATCGCGCATGACAGTAGCAGTCGGCGTGCTCGCATCAGGCAGGGGCAGCAATCTTCAGGCACTCATCGATTATTTCGCGGACTCGCGCTCTCACGTCGCGATCCGCCTCGTCGCATCGAACCGCGAGAACGCTCAGGCTCTCGAGCGCGCTCGCGCGGCAGCGATTCCGGCGAAGACCTTCACCGCTGACGACGACGGCGAAGTGCTGCTTTCCCTGCTCGACGAGCATCGAATCGACCTTCTCGTACTTGCCGGATACATGAAACGCATTCCCCCGCGGGTCGTGCGGGCATATCACGGGAGAATCGTGAATGTGCATCCGGGGCTTCTGCCCGACTTCGGCGGCGAGGGCATGTACGGTGCGAGGGTGCATGCTGCCGTGCTCGCGTCGGGCGCGAAGACCACCGGAGTCACCGTGCATCTCGTGGATGATGAATTCGACCACGGGCCGGTTGTCGCCCAGTGGCGCATAGGAGTTTCGAGAGATGACACCGCCGAGTCGCTCGCTGCACGCGTGCTCGAGGTCGAGCACCTGATCTATCCCCGCGCGGTCGAGATGATCGCCGCGCTCAACGACCGAAATATTTCTGCAGATTTCTGAATGCCGATTGCACTCATTTCCGTTTCCGACAAGACCGGACTCGTCGAATTCGCTCAGGGATTGTCGCAGCTCGGCTGGGACATCGTGTCGACAGGAGGCACCGCGAAGGCGCTCCGCACAGCGGGCCTGCACGTCAGGGACATAAGCGAGGTCACCGGTTTTCCGGAAATTCTCGACGGCAGGGTGAAGACTCTCCATCCCAAGGTTCACGGGGGTCTGCTGGCGCGCCGCCAGGATCCGGAGCACATGCGCGTGGCCGCCGAGCACGAAATCGCACCGATCGATCTCGTCGCCGTCAATCTCTATCCGTTTCAGTCGACGGCAGCCCGCCCGGGCGTAACACGTGACGAAGTCATCGAGAACATCGACATCGGCGGACCGTCCATGCTGCGTTCGGCGGCCAAGAATTTCGAATCGGTGACGGTCATCGTCGATCCGTCGGATTACACCCGTGTGCTCGCGGGCCTCGAGGCGCGGGACGATGACATCGACCTTCGGCGCATTCTCGCCGAGAAGGTGTTCGCGCACACGGCCGCGTACGACAGCGCAATCGCAAGCTGGTTCGCGTGTGAGCGGGCCGAGGAGTTTCCCGAGCGAAGCGTTCTTTCGATGGACAAGGCACAGACACTCCGGTATGGCGAGAATCCCGGACAGAGGGCGGCTTTCTACGTGGAGCCGAATGGCAGCGGACTCTCCGGTCTGGTCCAGAAGGGAGGCAAGGAGCTTTCGTTCAACAACTTCCTCGACCTCGAGGGCGCGCTGCTCGCGACGGATCCGTTCGTTGACGAGACCTGCTGCGCGATCGTCAAGCACACCACGCCGTGCGGTCTGGCAACAGGATCGAGCGCGGTGGAGGCTTATCGAAAAGCGCTTGCATGCGATCCTGTTTCGGCATTCGGGTCGGTGATCTCATTCACGGTCCCCGTCGATGCCGAGACGGCCGAGGCGGTATCGAGCCTGTTCGTGGAATGCATCGCCGCCCCTTCGTTCAGCGATGAAGCTCTCGAGATACTCGGCAGAAAGAAGAACCGGCGCGTGCTCGCCGGACGCGCAGTGTGGAAGGATCACGCTCTCGAGTACAAGCGCGTCCGGGGAGGATTTCTCGTTCAGGAGCGGGCACGGCCCCTGACTTCGATTACCGAGTGGACC
>DASWQD010000286.1:0-13289 GCA_036398255.1 Gemmatimonadaceae bacterium
TCGTCTTTTTCGATGCCGGGCCGGCAACGGCAGCCTTCGAGCAGCCCGAGGCGATCAGGACTCTGAGTGCACGGCGGACAGGAGTCGGCGCAGACGGAGTGGTATTCCTCCAGCCGCGGACCCAGTCAGACTTCGCGATGCGGTACTACAACAGTGACGGCTCGCTCGGCGAGCTTTGCGGAAACGCGACGCTTTGCGCCCTGAAGCTCGCCAGGCATCGCGGAATGGTGTCCGCTGACGAGGTATCGATCCATACGGACGCCGGGTTGATTCACGCCAGAATGACAGAAGGTTTGCCCGAGATAGACCTCGCCCCGGTGACAGAGGTGAGCCTGGAATCAGCCTCGATTGCACGCCTGGAGCGAGAGGAGCTGCTGGGGTTCGCACGCGCGGGAGTTCCTCACATCGTGATCGTCGACCAGGACGTGGCTACGGCCGATGTTCAGGGCCGGGGCTCCAGGATCCGGAGGGATCCGTCTCTTCACGATGGAGCGAACGTCAACTTCGTGACGAAGTCCGGGAGCGACTGGCTGATCCGGACCTATGAGCGAGGGGTCGAGGGTGAGACTCTCGCCTGCGGAACCGGCGCTGTGGCGACAGGAATTCTGCTGACCGAATGGGGCAGGGCGACGTCGCCGGTCGGCCTCGTGACCCGGTCTGGGCGCCGGCTCGAGGTCACCATCAGGAAGGCCGACGGAGCATGGAATCCGTCCCTCAGGGGGCCCGCAGAGCTGGTTTTCGAGGGCCAGCTGAGGGAGCTCGCTCTCTAACGCTGTCGCCATCGGCGCCAGCGAGCGGCACCGCGGTTTTCACGATTGCCTGTGTTCGACTAGAAACGAGCCGCTCCTGCGAAGAATTCGAGGAAGCGGCTCTTATCTCTTTATGCCAGAAGCGATTTGGAGATCAGTGGAGAACCGCCCGATCCAGTTCTCCACATTTCTCCACCGGCTGTAGTTTACATAACATATATTATACGTTGTGTAGATCGGCAAAGTGAGCGGGAGCGTTAACCCACGCTGGTGCCTTGCTGGCGTCAGGACTGAGGTGTCGCCGTCAGCTCTCCGAGCCGCACCCGTGCCTCGCCCGCAACAACGCCCTTGGAGTCCGCTCCAAGCGCCGTCCAGATCTCGGTCGCCTTCGCCTTGTTGCCGGCCAGCAGATAATCCTGTCCGGCCTGCGACATGTACCGCTGTCTGTCGGCATCGAAGCGCGCAGCTTTCGCCGCTTTCTCGTACTGAGCGGCCGCCTCGGAGTACTTCTTCAGCTGCTCGTAGCCGGCCGCGAGAACGACGTGGACCGACGAGCCGAACTCGTCGGACGAGGAAATCTCGTCCTCGGAGGCCTTGAGGAGATCCACCCCCTCCTGCGCCTTACCCTGGTCGTACATCACCTGGGCCAGCTGGAGCCGAGCCTGCATCGATGCCGGGGTCCCGTCGTAGCGCTCGACCATTTTCTTCAGGTCCGACTCGGCGAGCGGAAGGTTGCCGGCGCTGATGGCCCTGGCCGCCGTGAAGTATGCCCTTTCGGCACGCTCCGCCTTCAGCTCCCGGGACCGGTTGTAGAACCAGCCACCCGCGGCAAGCAGAACGACTGCCGCGCCTCCCCAGATCACCTCACGGCTGTGCAGCTGAAACCAGTCCATGAGCGATTCGGAGCGTTCGGAGGTCGAAAAGGGCGATGTCATCTTTTTGATCGGGTTGAAGTTGAGATTCGAGATGCCCCCGGGGTGACTCGAACACCCGGCCAACGGTTTAGGAAACCGCTGCTCTATCCACCTGAGCTACGGGGGCGGAGGTAATGCCAAATTAATGAACCGCCGGAACATAAACTACCGGCGGGAGTCGGCTTAGCGACGCATCGCAAAAGGAAAATCGAGATCCGACTCGACCGGCTCGAGGTCCTGCACGTCGCTTACGTCAGCCGCAGCGGGACCTTTGCGGACCTGCCTCCGCAGCTCATCGAGCTTCTCCTGCGTTCCCGAGGCAGCTACCTCGACCGCACCGTCCTCCCGGTTGCGGACCCATCCCTTGAGCTCGAGCTGCCGCGCGACAACGCGCACGAACCACCTGAAACCAACCCCCTGCACCCGCCCGGATATCAATAGATGCACCGAGGGCATGGGAGTCGTGTTTACCCCCGCATTCTCAACAACACGGCGAGTGCAGCGGCCATCGCGGCTTCGGGCGCCATGCCATGCAGCTTGTCGATCACGAGCTCGCCGCTGCGAATCCTGTGCGCGATTCCGTCGAGGGCGTCAGCTATTTCGTCAGCAGTGGGCGCGGTCCCGTGCTCGCCTTGCGCTCGCGTGACGCGAGGATACGGCTCGGGCCAGTCAGCATCACCCCAGGTCTCATCCGATCCGGCACCCTGAGGTATTGCCCGGTTCAGCGACGACAGCGATCCCCAGTCATATGACTGCCATTCCGCCGGCGCCCACCCTTCCTCGGTCTGACCCTCATCAGCCTCCGAGCCGGCAGTTACGGCCAAGTCCACCGGCTGCATGATCTCCGCAGGCGCGTCGACATCGAGGAAATCGTCGATCGACGGCAGGTCGTCGAGAAACTCGTCGATCGAAGGAAGAACTTCCGCGGGTTCTGCTCGCCGAACATGCGCCGACGGCTGCGCGAACGGTGGATACCTGAGACCTTTCATCGTCACGCCTCCCAGCTGTGCTTCCCGAGCAGTGGCACGAACCGAACTGGGGCGATGTCTTCCCTCTCGAGCTGTCCCTCTTTCCGCGTGAAGAGATGCAGTATTTGCTCTTCACGGTTGCCGAGTGGAATAAGCAGACGGCCGTTCTCCGCGAGCTGCTCCATGTAGGCTTCCGGGACATCCGGCGCGGCCGCGCCGACGAGGATGGCGTCGAATGGCGCAAACTGCCGCCATCCCAGAGTGCCGTCACCCAGCATGAAAGAAACGTTGTTCGCCCCCATCGATTGTAAGACTTCCCGCGCCTTCTCTAGCAACGGGGCAATTCTCTCGATCGTGAATACCTGGGAGGCGAGGCGCGACAGGAGTGCCGTCTGGTACCCGGAGCCGGTTCCGATCTCCAGCACCTTTTCCGTTCCCTTCAGTCGCAGGAGCTCGAGATAGCGGGCATGGATGGACGGCTGGGAGATTGTCTGGCCATTCCCGATGGGCAGCGCGGAATCTTCATACGCGCGATGCCGCACACCCGTCGGCACGAACAGGTGGCGAGGGATCTCGTCGATCGCATGCAGGACGGACAGGTCCCGAATCCCCTGATCCTGCAGCTGCTCGACGAGACGGCGGCGCGGCCCGCGAAACTCCTGGCGATCTACTGTTCCTGCCACCAGCTCTCCGGCGATTCGAGCATCGCGTGATGAGTGACGTCGAGGTGCAGCGGCGTGACTGATATATAGCCCTCCTGAATCGCCCGGAAGTCGGAATTCTCGGGACCTGACCATTCGATCGACCCGCCACCGATCCAGTAGATCGGTCTTCCCCACGGATCCTGCATGCGCTTGATGGAATCCGAGTACACTCGCCTCCCGAGCCGCGTCAATCGCACGCCCTTGATCTCGCTTCCCTGCACCGGCGGAAGGTTGATGTTGAGCAGTGTATCCGGCGGAAACGCCGGCAGCGCGGTGAGGTGAGCGAGCAGAGATGTCAGCGGCTCGATCTGGTGGTCGAGCATGCTCACATCGGCGCGCAGGTCGCCACCAGCGAATGAGATTGCGATGGAAGGAATGCCGATTGAAATCCCCTCCATGGCGGCGGCGACGGTCCCCGAGTACAGGACATCCTCACCCATGTTCTGCCCGTGATTGATTCCGCTCAGCACGAAGTCGGGCCTCTCCTCCATCAGCGCCTCGACCGCGAGCATCACGCAGTCCGTGGGTGTTCCGTCCACCTGCCATCGACGATCTCCTCGCTGTATCGGCCGAACCGGATGATGCAGCGTGAGTGAATGACTGGTCGCACTCTGCTCTCTATCAGGAGCAACTACAGTGACCTCACCGAGCGGCTCGACCGCCGCGACAAGACACTTGAGACCGTGAGCGAGAATTCCGTCGTCGTTAGTGCACAGCAGGCGCATCAATTCTTTCCTGTGGAGTCGGATCGCGGAACATGCTTCTTGAAAACACCGGACCGGTGAGCCCACAGCACGCCGATCACGCGCATCGCGTCCCGGAATTCGCGAAAATAGCTCGCCGGGCCATAGATGGTGGAGATGGGGACGTTCGTGATCGTGAATCCCGCGTGAGCCGCACGAATGATGAAGTCGGTCTCGTATTCGTACCGGTCGCCCTCGGCTTTTACTTCCTCGAGGACCTGGCGCCTGATTCCTCGAAACCCCGACTGACTGTCGCTCACCGCGCCGCCCGAGACGAGGCGTGTTGCCGCGCTGGAAAGAAAGTTCGCGACGCGGCGATGTTTGGGCATCTGCTCGCCTGTGAGATCGCGTGTTCCGATTGCGATGTGGTATTTCTCGAGAGCATCGAGGATCGACGGCGCGAACGCGGGATCGTGCTGGCCATCGGAGTCGATCGTGAGCACCGCATCGCAATCGCGCTCCAGTGCCGCTGCGAAGCCTGCTCTCAGCGCTGCGCCCTTGCCACGATTCGCCGGAAACTCGATCGTGCGGTCGCACACCGATCGCAGCAGCGCACCTGTGCCATCCGGAGAGCCGTCATTCACTCCGATGATGAACGCGCCGGGGAGAGATTTGCGAAGCCCTCGAACGACGGGACTGAGTGTGTTTTCCGCGTTGAACGCGGGCATCACTACCACTACGGATCTCGTCATTGTGCCGGCTCGTCCCCTTCCAGTATCGATGCGATCGCGCGCAGGTCCGACTCCAGAGACTCGATCGTCTGCATGTCGAGAGCCGCTCGCGCTACACTTCGCAGCTCGCCGTTCTTCTTGTACTCGTCGATCTTCTGGCGCGCGCCGTCGATTGTGTATTTCTCGGTGTAGAGAAGCTGGCGGACGAGCATGATGAGCTCGATCTCCCGGCGCTGGTAGACTCTGTTGCCGGAGCGGTTCTTTGCCGGGTGCAGAAACCTGAACTGGCTTTCCCAGTAGCGCAGCACGTGTGGCTTGAGGTCAGTCAGCCCACACACATCACCCATCGAGAAGAATTCCTTCACCGGTTCGGCCATCAGTCGCTCTCCGGTCTGAGCTCGCGCGCCATGAGCGCGCCGATGGCATCGCGTGCCGGTTGTCCGTCGAACAGCACTCGCCAAACAGCGTCAACTATCGGCATTTCCACTCCCTCCCGCGCCGCGAGCGCGTGCGCGCTTCTGGTTGTGACGACCCCTTCCGCGACTGTTTCCTTCCCCGCCAGGACCGACTCGAGCGAGGCGCCCCTTCCAATTTCGACTCCCACCGCGCGATTGCGACTCAGCGAGCCTGTGCACGTCAGCACAAGATCGCCGAGTCCGGCGAGACCGGCGAGCGTGGCCGGCTCAGCGCCGAGCTTGACTCCGAGGCGAGTCATCTCCGCGAGCCCGCGCGTGATGAGCGCAGCGCGCGCGTTGAATCCGAGCCCCAGACCCTCCGCAATGCCAGTCGCGACAGCCATGACGTTCTTGAGCGCGCCACCGATCTCGACTCCGGTGACATCGGAATGCGTATACGTCCTGAAATGAATCGAGCTGAACGTCTGCTGGGCAAAAAGCGCTGCGTCCTCGTCCTTGCTTGCCACGACTACTGCGGTCGGCTGCTGCGCAATCACCTCCGCAGCGAAGCTCGGTCCCGACAGTGCGACCACCGTCGCATCCGGCAGCTCCTCCGCCGCGACATCCGTCATGAGCGCGAGAGTGTCCTGCTCGATTCCTTTCGAGGCCACCACGACGGGAACACTGGCTGCGACGGTCCGCTTTGCGGATTTGGCGATCGACCGAAGCACGTGGGACGGCGTCGCCAGAGTCACAAGCTCGGCACCGGCGAGCGCGTCATCGAGATCGTTGTACGCTGTGATCGTGTCGTAAACCGGACTGCCCGGCAGAAAACGCCGATTCAAATGCGATCGGTTGATGCTCTCGACGACGTCCCACTCGTACGCCCATATGCGCACGTCATGGCCGTTGCGAGCGAGAAGGTCGGCGAGCGCCGTCCCCCATGCTCCCGCTCCGACGACGGCGCATCGAGTCACGCGGACTTCTCGCTCGGAGCCCTGCTCATCCGAGGCTCAGTTCCGTTCATGATTCGCTGAATGTTCCCGCGATGGAGCCATATCACGAGCAGCGCCACGGCGGCGCAGATGACGACGAGCGGATCGGAAGGGCCGCGTTGAATCAGCAGTGAGAGTGGAAGAACCACCGCGGCCGTGATAGAGCCCACGCTGATGCGACGAGTGAGAGCAACCGCCGCGACGAAGCTGAAAAAAGCGACGAGAGTCGGAAGCCATGCGAGGCCAAAGAAAACTCCCCCCGCCGTTGCGACGCCTTTCCCCCCGCCCTGCCCTTTCAGAAATACCGGACGAACGTGCCCGACAATGGCCGCCACGCCGAAAGCGATTGCCCACAGCTCTGGCCTCGCGCTATCGATCACTCGAGGGAGTGATACGACAGGTATCAATCCCTTCAGCGTATCCGCCACGTACACCATGAGTCCGATACGGGTGCCGAGCACTCGCATCGCGTTGGTCGCGCCGAGGTTGCCCGATCCGTGCTGTCTCAGATCGACGCCTTTCGCCTTTCCGGCGAGGTAGGCAAATGGAATCGAGCCCGCGAGGTATGCGACGAATACCCCGAACAGCGGATGCACCTACGCCGACTTCCGCCGCATCACGACGCGCAATGGACTGCCCTTGAAGCCCCATGCCTCTCGAAAGCCGTTGTGCAGGTATCGGATGTAATGCTCCTGAACGAGATCGGGATTGTTACCGAAGACCGCGATCATCGGTGGAGTCGTCTCGACCTGGGTGGCATAGTTGAGCTTCACTTCACGTCCGGCCGCCTGTGGCGGCTGCCTTCGGGCAACCAGCTCTTCCAGCTTCGAGTTCACCTGCGAAGTAGAGATACGCTTGGCACGCTCGGCCTCGACTTCGAGAACGATGTCGAGAATGCGAGTGACTCGCTGGCCCGTCTTCGCCGACGTGAAGACGAACGGCACGAACCTCAGGAAGGGCGCTTTCTCCGCCGATTCCTTCGCGAACTTGTGCGCCGAGTTGGTGTCCTTTTCGGCGAGGTCCCACTTGTTGACGACGATGATCATGCCCCGCCCCGCTTCCCACGCAAGCGCGGCGATCTTCAAATCCTGGTTGTGAAGGCCGTCGATCGCATCGATCACGAGAATGCAGATATCCGCACGGTCGATTGCACGCCGCGACCTGAGCGACGAGTAGAATTCGATCCCGTCATCGACTCGCGACTGGCGTCTGAGGCCTGCCGTGTCGACGAAGATGATTTCCCGATCATGATAGATCATCGGCGTGTCGATGGCATCGCGAGTAGTGCCGGCTTCATCGTTAACCACGAGCCGGTCTTCTCCAAGCAGACGGTTGATGAGTGAAGACTTTCCTACGTTCGGCCGTCCGATAACCGCCACGCGCAACGCATCGCCCGGCTCTTCGGTGACTTCAGGAATCTTCTCGACGATGACGTCCAGCAGGTCACCGGAGTTCTTTCCGTTCTGAGCTGAAACCGGAACGGGATCGCCTGCGCCGAGACTGTAGAATTCGTAGAAGTCAGTGGATTCCGGATCGTCGACCTTGTTGGCAACGAGAACCCACGGCTTCCGCGACTCGCGGAGCAGCTCGACGACTCGCGAATCGCGAGGGTGCAGGCCGGCCTTGGCATCGACGACGAACAGGAGGAGATCAGCTTCTCCTATCGCCTCGAGAACCTGTCGCCGGATCTCGACATCCATCGGGATGTGCGGATCGTCCGTCAGCCCACCGGTATCGACAAGCCAGAAATTGCGGCCGTTCCATTCGGCCCGCGCGAAGTGACGGTCGCGGGTAGTCCCTGCTTCCTCGCTGACAATTGCGGTTCCCTCACCGACGAACCGGTTGAAGAGCGCCGACTTGCCGACATTCGGCCGACCGATCAATGCAACTACGGGAATGTTCAAGCGGCCACCGCCAGCTCTTCTGTTGTCAACACGTCGATAAAGTCGTAGGAGGGATGCACCGGGACCGGCAGCGCCAGACGAAGCTCATCGAAGGCGACATCGTCGAGAAAGATTCGGTCCTCGTTGATTGTCTCCGCCGGAATGAGCGCGAGATCGAGATCTGTTCTCGCTTCCAGGGCCTTCCTGATATCGGCGCCAACGAGAAGACCCGCGGTAGTGATTGTCGGACCGAAGAGAGAATTCTCCATGGGGATCAGGATCATCTCGGCGCCGGTCACGCGCGATATCTGGTCGAGAAGCTCCGGCATCAGATCGACCGTTGCCTTGCCCGTGACCACTCCGATTCGCATTCCGTCGAGCCTCGGCAGCTCCTCGAGCCCCTCGGCAACGCGCGTGCGGAGCGAGGTGATGGCCCCGATTCCATTCTCGATTTGCGCGAACTCGCCGTAGTGCTCGGCACCCGGCAGGGGCACACCTGCGAGAAGGTAGAGCTCGTCAGATCCAAACACCCACGTGTCGCTGCGCTCCTTGCGGGCGCGACGGCTCCATGCTTCGACCTGCTTCAGAAGCTCGCGCGCCTTGTCGCGGCTCATCGTTTCGCCGGTATACAGATGTGAGAATTGAGTGAGCCCGACAGGAACGACGGCAGCGGAAAGAACTGCGTCGCCCAGATTCCACAGGTCCGAGAGGGATTCCTCGAGAACGGCGCCGTCGTTCAGCCGGGGGACGATGACCATCTGGCAATGGAACTGGATACCACCTTCGGCGAGGCGAGTGAGCTGATCGATGATATTGGGAACGCGAGGGTTATTGAGGAGCACCTTGCGCGCTTCCCAGTTCGTCGCGTGGACGGAGACGTACAGCGGTGAGAGGCGATACTCCAGGATTCTTGCTATGTCACGCTCCTTGACGTTGGAGAGCGTGGCAAAATTTCCGTATGTGAACGACAGGCGGTAATCGTCGTCGCGGATGTAGAGATTTTTTCTCAGGCCCTGCGGCAGGCCTTCGATGAAGCAGAATTCGCAGCGGTTTGCGCAGCGGCGGACGTTCGGCGGCTCGAGAGCAACACCGAGCGGCTCGCCTTCCGGACGGGCGATTTCGTAAACGAGCTCCTCGCCGTCGGGCTGACGCGCCTCGACTACAACCTCATCCTCGGCGGAGAGAAATTCCCAATCCAGGAAATCGTTGAGCTGGCGTCCGTTGATCGAGACGAGCTCGGTTCCGGGGACAATCCCGATCTCTTCTGCAATGCTTCCCGGAGCTACTCGAGCGACTCTGACCATAGCTAAAGTAATTTAGAGCTATAAGAGCGGAAAGCAAGGAATTACCGAAGCTTACGCGCTCACACCGGAGAGTTGGCGGCGAGTGTTTCGAGCAGCTTTCGCGCCCGTTCCGCATTGAACCCGGGAAGCCGTGCGATCGCTTCCTCACCCGCTTCCCGAACTCCCTGTACGCTGCCGAACTCCTGGATCAGCAGCCGGCGCTTCACGGGACCAATCCCGGGAACCTTGAGGAGCTCCGACGTGACGGTCCGCATCGTCCGGCGCTTGCGGTTGTACGTAATGGCAAACCGGTGGGCCTCGTCTCGAATCTGCTGGAGGAGCCGGAGTGCCGGCGAACGCCGCGAGAGACGAACCGGATCCGCCCTTCCCCACACGAAGACCTCTTCGTCGCGCTTGGCGAGGCTGATTAGCGGGCGGTCGCCAAGCCCAAGTCCCTGAAGAGCTTCATGCGCTGCGGAGAGCTGCCCCTTTCCGCCGTCGATCACGATCAGGTCGGGAAGCGGCTTCGCCTCGCCAATGCGGCGCTGGAAATACCGCGTCACGACCTCGCGCATCGAAGCGAAGTCGTCAGTCCCCTCGACGGTCTTCACCTTGAACTTCCTGTATTCAGCGCGCCGGGGACGTGCGTTCTCGAACCACACGCACGCGCCGACCGTGTCCGTTCCCTGTGCCGTGGAGATATCGAAACACGCCATTGCCCGCGGAAGCTTCTGGAGACCGAGCTCGCGGCTCAGCTCATAGACCGGATCGCTCGCGCGCGTGCCCGCGTCTCCGGAGGCGAGCCGCAGCTCCTCCATGAGGTGCCTCGCATTCTGCTGGGCAAGCTCGACGAGCTCGCGGCGCGGCCCACGCTGCGGCACGTGCACGCGGGTTCCGCCGAGTGACTGCTCGAGAGGCTCGCGATCCTCGAAGTCGAACGGGACGAGAAGGTCGCGGGCGCGCTCCTGCATCGGCACGTATGTGCCGGCGAGGAAAACGCCGAGTATCTCCGTATCCTTTTCGTCCTCGATGTTCTCGATGAACCGGTGCTCGCGCGCGAGGAGCTTGCCGCTTCGCACCCTGAGGAGCGTGACACAGGCATCGTCGCCGTCGCGTGCGTATCCGACTACGTCGCGATCGCCTCCCTCGACTTCGAGCACCACCGTCGGCTCTTCCATCCGCTCGATGTGCGCCAGTGCATCGCGCAGCTCAGCCGCTCTTTCGAAATCGAGCGATTCAGCGGCGATGTCCATCCTCTCGCGGATGAGCTTCACGACCTCGTGCGGCTTTCCATCGAGAAACATGACCACTTCGTCGATCATTGAGCGGTAATCCTCGGCGCTCTGCGCAAGTATGCACGGCGCCTTGCAGCGCTTGATGAAATAGTCGAGGCACGGACGCTCGGGCATTTCGCGCGGCATGTCGTAGTTGCACGAGCGAACCGTGAAGAGCCGCTTGACGACATTGAGCGCGCGCCGCATCGCACCCACATCCGTGTACGGACCGAAGTATCGCGCGCCGTCGTTCTGAAGCTGTCGCGTGACGTACACACGCGGAAACGCTTCCTGAACGGTAACCTTGATGTACGGGTACGACTTGTCATCGCGGAGCGCGATGTTGAAGCGCGGTCGGTATTCCTTGATGAGATTCGCTTCGAGAATCAGCGCGTGGGCTTCCGACGGCACCACGATCGTCTCGAGATCGCGTATCTGATTCACGAGGTGGCGCGTGCGAGGGCTTTCGTAGTGATCCTGCGCGAAATAGCTGCGAACGCGCGAGCGCAGCTTCTTCGCCTTCCCTACGTAGAGGATTTTTCCGTCGCCCGCCTTCCACAGGTACACTCCCGGTCCGTCGGGCAGGTGCGGAAGCTTCGATCCGACTGTGTCGGGAATGCCGCTCATCTCTGAATAATACCCCGCCACTCACGCAGCGCGCCGCCCCACTCGTCGATCGGCAGCGTAGTCGCTCTGATCCGCTTCCTCATAGAAGATTGCGAACCGAGGACTGAGGATCTTCGAGGATTAAGGATTGAGGACTTTGCGGCCTCAGGACTAAGTGCCATCGACGATCGGCGATTAATTGCGGACTGAGGAGATCGAGGACTCAGGACCGAGGGCGGGTGCGTGGGTCGATGGCTTGCCGGTTATTTCATAGTCTTGCCGCGCTCGCGAGGTATGATCGCGAGCAGCAGCTGGGATGGCAGCCGCAGGCGCTCATCAACGGAGGCGACCGCGTAGCGTTGTTCCGTTGCGACACCGGGACGCAATTCCCCGCTCGATCCCTCGATCCTCAGTTCTCGATCTCCTCAGTCCTCGGTTAATCGCCGATCGTCGATTGTAGTTGGTCCTGAGGCCGCAAAGTCCTCAGTCCTTGACCCTCGAAGATCCTCAATCCTGGGTTCTCAATCGCTCGCAAGCGTTGGCCAGTCAAACCTGACTCGCTAGTCGTCACCTTAATTATCCGGCGCGGGTTCTCCGCAGGCGGCCCGTCATCGCAGTGGCTTCCTTGACGCCCATCGCGGACGTCAGCGCGAGGTACGTTATTCCATAGGCGACAATCGCGACGATGGCAGCGGGAAAAGCCGGCGCCCAGCTCAGCGTGAATTTCACGCCCCATGTCAATGCTGCGGCTCCGA
Organism: Gemmatimonadaceae bacterium; assembly: GCA_036398255.1. GTDB lineage: Bacteria > Gemmatimonadota > Gemmatimonadetes > Gemmatimonadales > Gemmatimonadaceae > UBA4720. The sequence goes on from DASWQD010000286.1 coordinate 11,941, forward strand.
CCGCCGCCAGCCACAGCTTCAACGTGAATCGCGCGTGGGCCGACGTCGGACCAATGCGACGGGCCATTGCTCGCCGCAGGAGCGAGAACTCGATCCATGCGGCAATCCCGGATGTCGCGGTCAGCAGCACCACACCGTATCGCCGGTCGATTCCGAGAAGCCCGGGAAGCTTGAGCGCGGCGAAGAATCCGAGCGTGCTCGCGAGGAGGACGCGAATGATCGCGAAATTCAGCGGTGTGCGAGTGTCGCGCAGGGCGTAAAACGTGGACGAATACAGCCTTCCCCACGTGGAGGCCAGAAGTCCAATGGTTGACCCGGCGAGCACCTGCCAGACCCAGATGCTGTCCTGCCGCGTGAAGCGTCCCGATTCGTAGAGAATTATCGACAGCAGGTCGCCGAGCGCGAGAAACGCGATGACCGACGGTACGATGAAGAACGCGATCCTCTCCAGTCCTCCGTCGAGACGTCCTCGGAGGTAGCTCGACACTTCCTCGGGCGTACCGACTGCGCTCGACATCATCGGCAGCTCCGACGCCGAGACTGCCATTCCGAAGAGGCTGATCGGAAGAGTGTAGAGCGTCTGCGCGTAGCCGAGGGTCGCAACGGCGCCGGTGGGAAGCCAGCTGGCGATGAAGGCGTCGATGTACGTGCTGATCTGCACCACACCGCGGCGGATGAATGCCGGGGTGAACTGCCGGAAAACTCGGCGCGTGCTCTCCGAGGTGATCCCGAAGTTCAGGTGAAAACCACGAGTGATGCGAAGGACGAGCGGCAGCTGAACTCCGAACTGAAGGGCGCTGCCGATCACCGAAGCCCACGCGACTATCACGGCGAGCCGCGGCTGCGTGGTGGCGCCGCCGTACCACGCGAGCGCCCCGATCATCGCGAAGTTCCATGCTACCGGGGCCGTATAGCTGAGGAAGAACCGCCGGTGACTGTTCAGGATTCCGAGACACCACGCCGAGAACACCAGAAGTCCGGCGCCCGGAAAGAGGATCTGTGTGAGCCGAACTGTGAGATCCCGTTTCTCTCCGGAGAATCCCGGGGCGATCGTGTCAACGAGGACAGGTGCGAGGAAAATTCCGGAGAGAACCGCGATCGACGCGATCAGAGCGAGGGCGGCAAGCACAGCTCCGGCGAGCCGGTCAGCATCCACGTTGCGTTTGGCCGCGACAAGCCCGACGTATTCCGGAATGAATGACGCGGACAGCACGCCTTCGCCGAAAAGATTCTGAAGGAGGTTGGGAATCCGGAATGCAGCGTTGAATGCGTCCGCTGCGAGAGACGTGCTGAAGTAGTGGGCGAATACCTTCTGTCGAACGAGTCCGGCAATTCGGCTCAGCAGAATG
>DASWQD010000287.1:0-5658 GCA_036398255.1 Gemmatimonadaceae bacterium
GGAACGCTTCGCGCAGATCGTTCTCGCCGACATTCTCGAACTCGGGAACGCCGGACGGCGAGAGGAAGCACTTGAACGCCCGGACTCCCGCCTCCGCGAGAGGGAGAATCTGATCCGCATTTCCCGGCACGACTCCACCGATGAACTCTACGTTCACTATGGATTTGCCGCGCGCCGCCTCACGCTTCGCTTCGAGAGCGGCGACGGTCGTCGTTGCCGGAATCGAGTTCAGGGGCATGTCGAGTATCGTCGTGACACCACCTGCCGCGGCCGCGCGCGTGATGGTCTCGAATCCTTCCCACTCGGTTCGCCCCGGTTCGTTCACATGGACGTGAGTGTCCACCACCCCGGGCATCACGACGCTGTCACCGGCGTCGTAGTCGGCCGCGACATCGTAAGACGCAATGCGGTCGATGCGCCCGTCTCGGATGTGTATGGACGCGGCTCGAGTTCCCTCGGGCGTGAACACACGCCGGCCGCGAATGACCGTCAGGCTGTGTCCGCCCAGAATCTGCGGAGGAGATTCATCGACACGCGGCGGCGGTAGTCAGCCGTCGAGCGCACGTCGTCGATGGGTACGATCTCCTCTCCGAGAATTCGCGACGCCTCCTCGATCGAAGCGCCTCCTGCGAGCGCCTGCTCCGTCATTTTCGCGCGAACGACAGTCGGGGCGACGCTCCCGAGCGCGATTTTCGGAGACGGCGCCCGTACCGCGGCCATCACGATCTTGGAGATCGCCTGAGCCGCACGCGTTCCGACCTTCCTGAACCATTGCTTTCCCTCGACAGGTGGAATCTCTATCGCGACGATGAGCTCGTCGGGCTTCATCACCGTCGAGCGATAGCCGGTATAGAACGAATTGATCGGCACGCGGCGCTCGCCGTCGAGACTGCGCATCACCACTGTCGCATCAGTCGCAGAGAGGACAGGAACTCCGTCCGCTGCCGGTGATCCATTCGCGATGTTGCCGCCAAGTGTGCCCCGATTCTGTATCTGCACTCCGCCTACGAGCCGCGACGCTTCAGCGAGCATCGGCACCCGCTCGGCCACCAGATGCGATTGCATCAGCGTCGTGTAGCTCGCGAGCGCGCCGATAACGAGCTTGTCCTGGTGAACGAAGATTGTTCTCAGCTCGTCGAGGGTCCAGATATCGAGGAACCGGCGCGGCGTCAGTGTGCCGAAGTTGAGCGCGACATACACGTCGGTCGCGCCGGCGATGGGCGTGCGTTTCTCGTCGCGCAGAATTCTCAGCGCTTCATCCACCGACGATGCCACGCGCATGTCCAGCTCCGAGACGGCGATTCTCACTCCTGCCCCTTCCATTTCAGTACTGCACGGTAGATCGCCGAATAGCCCGTGCATCGGCAGAGATTTCCGGCCAGCGCGGTCTTCACGTCGTCGAGGGTTGGATCATCGGGCAGCGCGAGCGCAGCCATGATCATTCCGGGAGTGCAGATGCCGCACTGCGCGCCGACTTCGTTCATGAAGAGCTGTTGCAGCGGGTGATTTCCGCCAAGCCCCTCGATCGTGACGACTTCGGCGCCATCCACCTGTGACACGGGAATCAGGCACGAGCACACCGGCTCGCCATCCACCAGCACGGTGCACGCGCCGCACTCACCCTCTCCGCAGCCTTCCTTCGTACCGGTGAGATTGTGCTCCTCGCGCAGCACGTCGAGCAGCCGCGACATCGGATGCATTCCCACATCCACGTCGGCCCCATTGAGATTGAATCGCATCAGATCGTGGGTGCCGTCGAGAGCAGCTCGGGTGTTGCGGGGATCTCGCGAACATCGAGTCCCATTGCGCGGAGAGCATTCACCACCGCCGGAGCCGGCCCATCCATTGGCAGCTCGCCGAGCCCCTTCGCGCCGAATGGACCGCCGGGATACGGGTTCTCCATCATCACCACGTCGAGCTCCGGCATGTCGAGTGTCGTCGGTATCACGTAGTTCGTGAGCTGGCCGTTCGCCATTGCCCCGTTCTTCATCACCACTTTTTCGAGGATGGCGTAGCCGAGTCCCTGTGCGGTGCCGCCTTCGATCTGGCCGCGTGCGAGGGCGGGGTGGATCGGACGACCGAACTCCTGCACCGCGGTGAGCTTGATCGGTTTCACTTCGTAGGTATCCGGATCGAGCTCGAGCTCCGCGACGTCGCATCCCCAGCCGTACGTGGCGTAGGCGTCTCCGCGATACGCGGCGTCGTCCCATTGAATCCAGTCCGGCGGCTCGTACATGCGCTCGACCGAGAGCTCACCGTGCCGCGCGTAATATTCCGCCGGCGAAAGCTCACCGAGCTTCGATTTCATCTCGATCGCGCATTCCTCGAGAATTTTTCCCACCACCATGCACGTTCGCGACGCGACAGTAGGCCCGCTGTCGGCGACGCGCGACGTATCGGGCTGCGCAACCTCGACGCTCTCATATGGTATGCCGAGCGCGTCGGTGACGATCTGCGCGTGCATGGTGCGTGTGCCCTGCCCGATCTCGGTGCTGCCCACCGCGATGCGAACTCCGGTTGGAGTGAGATCGAGCCGCGCTCTCGACTTGAGATTCCTCTCGCCTGCGCCGGTGAACCCGGCGCCATGGTAGAACAGCGAGAGCCCGATCGAGCGATTGGTACCCTTGTATTCCTTTCGCTTTCTCTGAAAATCCGTGCGCTTTACGGCTTCCTCGAGCACCATGTGAGCGCTCGTGTCGTCGCGCAGCGTCTGGCCCGTCGCTGTCCTGTCGCCGGGCTTCAGTGCATTGATTCGCCGAAGCTCGACCGGATCCATCCCGAGCTGCTCGGCGATTCGATCCATGTGCACTTCCACCGCGAACTCCGTCTGTGGCGCGCCGAATCCGCGAAACGCTCCGTTGGGCGGAGTGTTGGTGAAGACCGTGCGGCCGCGAATCGTGACATTGTCGCAGCTGTACGGTCCCGCGGCGTGAATGCATCCGCGCGAGAGGACAGTTGGGCTCAGAGTGACGTAGGCGCCGCCGTCCATCAGCACGTCGATGTCCATCGCGACCAGCTTTCCCGATTTCGTCAGACCGGTTCGATGGCGAACGATCGAAGGATGCCGCTTCGTCGTCGCAACCATGTCCTCGGCGCGATCGTAGATGATCTTCACCGGCCGTCCCGACTTGAGGGCGAGAAGCACGGCGTGACCCGCGATCATCGACGGATATTCCTCCTTTCCGCCGAAGCCTCCGCCGGTTTCCGTCTGGATCACGCGCACGTTGGGATGAGCCGAGCCGAGAAGACAGCGCAGCGCCTTGATGACATAGAACGGGCACTGCACTGAGCCGTGAATGGCGATGCCGCCTTCCTCGGGAACCGCGATGACTCCATTCGGCTCGATGTAAACGTGTTCCTGGTGTCCGGTTCGATACACGCCCTCCACGATCACGTCCGCACTGCGCAGGCCTGTCTCGACGTTGCCTTTCTCGATCGCGATGTCCTTGAACGAGAGAGTCGATTTCTCCGGATCGAAGAGCGGGTCTTCCTCCTGGTATTCGATCACCACTTTCGCCGCATGCAGCGTTTCCTTGTCCTCGTGGGCGAGCAGCACGATCGGCTCGGCCATGTGCCTCACTTCGTGCTCGGCCAGGAAAGGCTGGTCCTGCGACATGAGGTCGACCGCGTTCTTTGCCGGCACGTCGCGATAATCCACGATCGTGAAGCCAGACGTATCGAAGTCGTAGCGGATCGACTTGATGCGGCCGCGGGGAATCGTCGACCGGATGGTGCGGCCGTGAATCATGCCTGGGAACACCAGGTCGTCAGCGTACCGCGCTCCACCGGTTGCTTTTCCGATGCCATCCTTGCGCGCTACGCTCGTGCCTACCGCTGTCATCGGGTGAAGATGGTTTTTGTTTCGAACAGGGGCAAGCGGTGGACGAGCGTCAGTCCGCTCGTAAGATTGAGACTCATGTCATCGATGCGAATGATCGTGGACGCACTCGCGAGCGCGTCGGAACCCGTGGTGCTGGCGACGGTCGTTCGCATCACCGGCTCGAGCTATGGTGGAGTCGGGGCGAGGATGGTGATTCGCACCGACGGCTCCACGATCGGGATCGTGAGCGGCGGATGTCTCGAATCGGATCTTGCCGAGCACGCGTTGCAGGCTGGGCGCAGTCACGCTCCGCGGATCGTCACCTATGACACGCGCGCCGATGATGATGCGGCGTGGGGCCTCGGGCTCGGCTGCAACGGCCTCATCGATGTGCTGTTGGAGCCACTCGAGATCGACGAGGCCAAGGCGTTCGCCGCGCTGCTGAGTCGCGCGCTCGATGCTCCCGCACGGTCCGTTCTCGCTACCGTGATCGCGAGCGAGGGCCCGCCAGCTGTCGGTGCTCATGCGCTCTTTGTGGACGGTGAGATCGAGACGGCCGGTGATTGGAGCGCCGGCCTGCTGGCACTGGTCGGCGCCGACACCCGGGATGCTTTCGGCGAAGCCCGTCGAGGTCTCGTCCGCGAGTATGAGGGGGTGAGCGTCGCATTCGAGGTCGTCGCGCCGTCCATCAGGCTCGTCATATGCGGCAGCGGTCCGGACGTAGTTCCGCTCGTGCAGTTCGGGGTGCAGTTAGGTTGGGATCTAACTGTAATCGACCACCGTCCAGTTCAAGACGCCCACGCGGAGCGGTTTCCGGGCGCTCGTGCAGCGGAGTGCGGTGAGCCTTCGGAGCTCGAGAGCGCGATCACGATCGATGAGCATACCGCAGCCGTGGTGATGTCCCACAATTACGCGCGAGACCTCGACTACGTCCGCGCCTTGCTCCATTCACGGGCGGCGTACATCGGAGTGCTTGGTCCGCGCGCCCGCACAGAACGAATGCTGGCTGACATCGCCGCGGCTGGCGAGCGAGTCGAGCGGGGCGATCGCATCTACTCGCCCGTCGGACTCGACGTCGGCGGCGACGGTCCTGATTTCATAGCGATGGCCATCATCGCCGAAGTCTCGGCGACAATCCATGCAAGAGGCGGCGGTCATCTTCGCGATCGCCGCGGATCGCTGCATCCTTCACCGGCTCACGAGGCTGCCGAGCAGACCTGAAGAGCCTCGGGGCGCGAGGGCCGGGCGAATCGCCGGGATCGTTCTCGCTGCGGGCGGCTCATCACGCTTCGGATCCCCGAAGCAGCTTCTCACCCAAAACGGAGAGAACCTCGTGAGGCGCGCAGCGCGAAGCGCCTTGGAAGGCGGGCTCGACCCGGTCATCGTCGTGCTCGGCGCATTTCGGGAATCAGTCGAGATCTTTGTCGCCGGTCTCGAGCCTCTCGTCATCATAAATAACGACGCTTGGGAGACGGGGCAGGCCTCGTCACTTCGTGCCGGTATCAGTCAGGCGATGACATCGGGATGCGATGGCGCTCTCGTGATGCTCGCCGACCAGCCGCTCGTCGACACCTTGTCGATCTCTTCGCTCGTCGAGCGATTCGGACGCGACAACCGCGTCGTCGCTTCGAGATACTCCGGTGTGATCGGAGCTCCGGCGGTATTTGGATCAGAGTACTTCGACAGGCTGCTTGCGCTCATCGGAGATCACGGGGCGGGCAAATGGCTTCGCTCCAACGCGGATCTCGTCACTGCTGTGGATATTGATGAAGCCGCCGTGGATGTCGACACGCCCGACGATCTGAAGCATCTTCCAACCTGACACATGGAAAGCTTCG
>DASWQD010000288.1:0-6889 GCA_036398255.1 Gemmatimonadaceae bacterium
TCGGTGTGCTGCCGGGAATCGTCGCGCTCGGAGAGCGGCCTGAGCAGTTCAGGCTCGCGATCTCGATTCACGCGCCGACCGATGCGCTCCGCCGGTCGCTCATGCCCATCAACACGAAATATCCGCTCGCGCAGGTGATTGAAGCCGCACGCGTATTCGACCGCCGAGTGACGTTCGAGTACGTGATGCTTCACGGCGTGAACGACGAGCCCGAGCACGCCCGGCAGCTCGCCGACCTCGCGAAAAGATGCAAGGCGTTCGTCAACCTCATTCCGCTTCACGCAGGCGGCGCCGGAAATTTTGTCGCGACTACGCCGCAGGCGATCGCGGCGTTTGCACGCCTCGTTCGCGCGCGCGGAGTCGAGGTTGCGATCAGGAAGAGTCGCGGCAAGGACATCGCCGCGGCATGCGGGCAGCTACGGGTAGAACGGCAGCGGAGGCGGCCGCCAGTCGCCACCGAGAAGGACGGTGACATCCAGGTAGCGTGAGGAATCCGGCCGCGATTCGACCTTTGCGTTGAACGCTTTTGCAACGAGCGCTGCCCAGGCGGGGTGGTTCGACCGGTCCAACACGAGAGTGGTCTCCTGCTGTTCCCGCGCGGTTCCCATCGCGACCACGTCGAAGCCACGGTCGCGCAGGTAGAAAGTCGCCTTTCTGGCGAGCCCGCGAACTTTGGTGGCGTTGAGCACCTCGACCTTGATCCTTAGGCCTGGCGGGACGAGCGACTCGACCGGTGCGGCGCCGGCAGTCCCCTCCACGGGCGCGGACGCGCGGTAATACCTCCACGCAAAAAGACCCGCGCCCGCTGACACGAGAGCGAGTAGTATCCAGCGCCCTATTTTCACCGAAGGCTATTCCAGAGCGCGACGGTTTCAGGGAAGATGTGATTGCCTTCCCGCACGGACCAGTCGAGTCGAAACCTGACGACCTGGCGAAAAACGGAATCGAACGAGTGAGGCACCTGCGCCGCGAGAAAGAAGCGATCCTCGCGCGAGAACTTTCTCCCCGGCTCGAGATAGTCGGCCATGTAAAGAGCACGGCCGGTTCTTCCCCAGTCGGGCGATCCCACCGTGTGATACCGGATGGCCTCGAGAACATCCCGGCGCTTTTCACCTTCGAGCTCGAGCTTTCTCGCCGCAGCAGGTCCATGAAGCAGTGCTTCGGGCGTTGTCGTGTCACCTGTGAGCTCACGAAGCTCGGCCTCCTCCGCGTCGCGGAGAGCGTCATGCCATGACCCGGCGTCGATCCAGGCCTGAGCTTCGTGACGATCGAGGCGCATGGCAGCGCCCCACGCGCGCAGCAGCGATGTCACTCGCTCGATGTGAGCGAGCCGCTTCTTGCTCACGCACGCCCATAATGGAAGGCCGTTCGAGTCAGTCGATATCATTGGATCCGAGAGACATGTTGTCGATGAGTCTCGTTGTCCCGACGCGCGCCGCGACAATTACCGCGCTCGATTCGTCAGCCGCGTCCTGCCGCTGGAATGTCCGCGGATCTACGACCGCGAGATAGTCGGCGCGAACGCCTTCGTCGCCAGCCAGTACGAGTCGGCCGGTTTTTTCGAGAACGTCGACACTGGTTTGACCTGATTTGAACTCTGCGACGATGGCGCGGAGCGCACTGCTCAGGAGCGTCGCATTCGCGCGGTGCTCGCCGGTCAGATAACGGTTGCGACTCGAGAGCGCGAGGCCGTCGGCTTCCCGCACGATCGGCGAAAGCTCGATACTCAGGGGCATGTTCAGCTCGCGCACCATTGCCGTCACGAGCGCCGCCTGCTGGAGATCCTTCCTTCCGAACACGGCGACGTCGGGCTGCACGATGTTGAAAAGCTTCGCGACTACGGTGAGCACTCCATCGAAGTGGCCTGGCCGGCTCTTCCCTTCCCAATCGGCTCCCAGCGCGCCAGCCGTCACGGTGATGTTTCGTTTCTCGGCGTACATCTCTTCCACGGCAGGGCGAAACAGAAGGTCGACCCCCGCCTCGGACGACATGCGCTCGTCGTTCTCGACAGGGCGCGGATACCGCGAGAGATCTTCGCCGGGCGCGAACTGCAGCGGGTTGACGAAAATGCTCATCACAGTGAAGTCGCATTCGCGCCTGGATCTCTCCACGAGACTGATGTGTCCGGCGTGAAGCGCGCCCATGGTTGGAACGAAGCCTACGCGCGCGCCTCCGGCTCGGGCATTTGCGATCGCGTCTCGGCATTCCGCGATCGTCGTCACGACTCTCACGCTAGTTGCTGTGCTCGGCATCGGGGTACGCGCCGGATCTCACTTCCTCGCCATACCGCTCGACTGCTTTCCGCACCGTCCCGGCGAGGTCAGCGTACTTCTTGAGAAATTTGGGCTCGAATCCGTAATTGAGTCCGAGAAGATCAGGCAGCACCAGTACTTGCCCATCGCAATGGGGTCCCGCACCAATGCCGATCGTCGGGATGGATATCGATTCGGAAATTCTCTGCGCGAGATCCGTTGGAATGAGCTCGAGCACGAGTGAGAATGCTCCCGCATCCTCGAGCGCCTTCGCCTGATCGATCATGCGGGACGCGTCAGCCTCTTCGCGTCCCTGCACACGCATTCCCAGCGTGCGCACCGACTGCGGAGTGAATCCGAGATGCGCGACAATCGGAATGCCCGTCCGCGTCAGGCGACCGACTGTTCGAACCATTTCTTCAGTACCGCCCTCGACCTTTACCGCATCCGCTTCGGTCTGCTGAAGCACCCGGCCGCAGTTCACGATTGCCGATTCCTCGCTTGCCTGGTAGCTGAGAAACGGCATGTCGACCACGAGCAGTGCGCGCTTCACGCCCCGTCTCACGGCAGCGCCGTGATAGATCATCTGGTCGACGGTCACCGGAAGCGTCGACTCAAATCCGGCGACTACGTTGCCAAGTGAGTCGCCGACGAGAACCATGTCCACCCCGGCCGAGTCCACCAGCTTTGCGAACAGGACGTCGTAGGCAGTGACGACAACGATCCGGCGGCCATCGCGCTTCATCTTCACGATGTCGCGAATCGTCACCTTCTTCGTCGGGGACGGCTCAGCCATTGGGACATCCGCGCAGCTCGGCCAGCTGGCGCTGCCAGAAGTCGCGATTCGGGAGCTCGGGATGTGGAATCACGAGGACGTCGTCGGCGAACTCCTTACCGTCGATCATTACGATATCGAGATCCAGGGTGCGAGGCCCCCATTTGCTCGCGCGGATGCGCCCCGCCGCGCGCTCGATGCGATGAAGGGCCGCCAGGAGGGTTCGTGGCGGAAGAGTCGTTGACACCGCAACCATCTGGTTCAGGTATTTGCCTTGTGGTATTGGCCCGATGGGCTCGGTTTCCTCGACTTCCGTAGCTGAAATCAGGCGGGTGTCACGGATTGCCGCGATCGCCGCCCGTGCCCTTGCCAGCGCAAGCTCACGGTTACCGAGGTTCGATCCAAGAGCAATGTAGGCGACATCTGTCATTCGCGCCGACGATCGAGGGCCACTTCGGCGTACGCGAGAGGGCCCGGCAGCGCGACGTGCGGCTTGCGCACCCTGACCGATACACGCGAAACGCCGTTCATCTCGAGGGCTTCTCCGGCCACCCGGTCGGCCAGGTCCTCGAGATACCGAATGTGACCATTTGCAACAATCGCCCCAACCAGCTCATACAGCTCGCGATAATCGACCACTCCCTCGGCGCCGTGGGCGATTTCCGGCCTCGCCACCCAGACGGAAACGTCCACTTCTATAGATTGCGCGATCTCGGCCTCGTGAGGAAGCACTCCGATGTGCGTGTGAAAGCGCATCGCCTGAAGCGTCACGACGTACTGATTGCTCATTGATTCAGTTGTCCAGGGCGTGTCTGAGTGAGCGGGCCAGTATCAGGGCGTTCCCCACGGATTGCGATGCGGCGCGAACGAGCGCGCTTCCCACGACGATTCCATCGGCGACCGCTGCGACCGAGCGTGCCTGCGCGGGCGTCGCAACGCCAAAGCCGACGCAGACCGGCAGGTTTGTGGCGCTGCGCAGACGGGCCGCAGTCTCCGGCAGGTCTGCCGAAAGCTCTGCTCCTTCACCGGTAACGCCGAGGCGGCTTATCAGGTAAACGAAGCCCGATCCGTTTCGCGCGATCTCCTTCATTCTCTCCAGGGGCGTAGTTGGCGCGACGAGGCGGATGAACGCCAGGTCGCTAGATCCGAGCCACGCCTCTCGTTCATCATCGGCTCCAACGGGCAGATCCGTGACGAGAACGCCATCCACTCCCGCATCCTGCGCATCGCTCAGAACCGTCGAGCCCCCCGCAATGAGCGGATTGAGATAGCTGAAAAGCACAACAGGAATTTCCAGTCGCGACTCGCGAACGAGGTCGAGCGTTCCCCTGAGGGTCATGCCTCCGGAAAGCGCCTCCTGCGAGCTCCGCTGTATGACCGGCCCGTCCGCGATCGGATCCGAGAACGGAACCCCGACCTCGATCACGTCGGCGCCTTCGTGCTCGAGACCCTGCATGAGCTCGATCGATTGCGCACGATCGGGATGTCCAGCCGTCACGTAACAAACGAGCGCCTTTTTTCCGGCGCGCCGCAGCGACTCGAATTTTCTGTCGATTTTGTTAGACGAGGTAGTCGCCAACCCTGATCCCATACCTGTCCGGGTCCGCCGTTTTGATGATCGTGCGGGGATACTCGCCGTTGGCGTCCTGCTGCGCAAGATCAATCTCGGGCGCGGGATGAAGCGTGTTACCATGCGCGTCGCTGACGATGCGGACTATCGGCCGCGACAGCGCATCCTGCTTCGGATTCGCAGCACTCACCACCGCGAGCTCGAACGTGTCGAGCACGACGAGCGTGCCGACAGGGTAAATCCCCAGCAGGTTGATAAAAGCCTTCACGACTGTCTGGTCCATGCCGCGGCGCGGGTTGTCTCGCATTTCCTGGAGCACGGCCGCGGGAGTGAATGGCGTTGTCTGATACACACGACGCGTCGTTGCCGCATCGTAGCCGTCGACCACCGCGACGATCTTGCTCGTCATGCTTATCGACCGGGGGCGAATCGGCCGCGGATAGCCGCTGAGGTCGATTCGCATGTGGTGCTCGTACGCGACGGTCATCGCGCGGAATGATACGTCTTCCTGCTGGCCCCGAAGCTGGAGCAGCGTGAGCACCCCGAGCCATGGATGCGCCGCAATCTCGCGCCACTCGTCTTCGGACAACTCGCCCGTTTTCTGGAGCATCCCGAGCGGCACACGGGACTTTCCGATGTCGTGCATGAGCGCCGACAAGCCGAGGTCGAAGAGCTGCGTCTTCGTCAGGCCGAGTCGACGTCCAAGGGCGACCGCGAAGATGCAGACGTTCACGCTGTGGGTGAACGTGTACTCGTCGTAATCGCGAATTGCAGTGAGTCCGATGAGGGATGTCTCCTCGTTCAGGATCTGGTCCACTATTCCCTGCACTACGCGCTTGATCTTGCGGATGCTCGGAGTGCGTCCCATGCGCACTGAGTTGATGACCTCGCGAGTCACTGCCACGGAGCGATTGTACGTGCGATTGGCCGCCTGCCGTGCCTCCTCGGAGAAGTCGCGATCCTCATCGTCCGCCGGCGCAATGACCTCGAGCTCGGTAATCGACGTTTTCGCCAGATGCTCCGCGATCTCGGCGAGGCGCTCCGACGGCTCGAGCGGTGTCTGTGCATCGAACATGGAGAGGAGAACGAGCCAGTCTCTCGGCGTCGCTGCCGCGTGAACGCGTACCGCGCCGACTCCCGCCTGCTTGAAGACACGCAGCAGGTATCCGAACGTCGCGTAGTTGGTGAGGTCCAGTCTGAGCCGCGTCGAGTTGATGAACAGGAACTCGCCTGCGATCCTCAGGTCCAGCTCCTGTTCGCGGTCGAGTATCTCGCGCGCGATCTGCGCAAGCTCGGCAAGGTTCTTCTGCACCGCGGTGTGCTCAACGGGATAGAGCCGAATGGCGCGAAGCGTACCGTAAAACGACACGATGAAATCGCGACCGCGCTTCCGCAGATAGGCAACCGCACTCGGATCGAGGGCGGCAGGCGATCGATCTTCGATGCGAAGCGGGCTAGCCACGGACCGCCCTGCTGACTGCATTCCTGACGATGACGTCGCGGTCAGCTAGCGCCTTCTGAAGCGCTCCCATCGCCTTATCCGTCCCGATCTTGCCGAGCGCCATCGCTGCGCACGCGCGAAGCTCGCCGTCTTCGCGGCCGCCGAGCAGCCGCCGCCGCGTATTGAGAATTTCCGCGAGCATTGGAACGCCCTCGTCGCCGCAGAGAATCCCGTACGTCTCGAAGAACGCCATTTTCTCGGCGAGTGTTCCCTCTCGGAGACCCTTCGACCGCAGGTGCGCCTCGATCGGGCGGAGTGCGCCGCGATGCTGCTTGAGTCCGAGCACTCTCACGGTCGCGATGCGAATGTCCCTGTCCTCATCCTCGAGTGCGCGCTCCAGAACCTGGAGCGCTCCTGGTGATGCGATCTCGGACAGTGCTGCAACGCTTGCGAGTCGCATTTCCGGCGACCCGTGCTGGATTGTGCCGGTGAGAGCGGACACCGCGGCGCCCGTCTTCATCGCGCCGGCACGACGGACTGCTTCGAAGGCAACGATCTCGTCGTCGCTCGAGATGAGCCTCACGAGCTCGGCAGTGTGACCGGACGCAAGCTTCGACGCCGCGCTCTCGAGGAGCGCGCGAAGCTCGGTGTTACGACTCTTTCCGATCCACTTGAGCACCGACTCGAGTGCGTTCGGCTTGAGCTGTCCGAGCAGCTCGTGCAGGTCGGTCTGCGGCGGTCTGAGCGGCGTTTCCTCGAGTGCCTCGAGCAGCTGCTCGAGCACTTCCTTGTCGCTGAGCCGGTCCGAGAGCTGAAGCAGGCGCTGCCGCTGGCCGAGGTGAACGTCGGTC
>DASWQD010000289.1:0-17642 GCA_036398255.1 Gemmatimonadaceae bacterium
CTCGGCCGCGTCCGTCAGGTGGCACGACTTCCCAACGGGAGCACGAGAGTGCTCGTCGAGGGATTCGCACGCGCGCGCGTCACACGCTACGTGTCGGGTGGCCCATTCATGCGCGCCGTCGCGGAGCCGATGCAGTGGAACGATCCCGCGCCGGAGACCGAAACGCGTGCTCTCGCTAACCGCGTTGTCTCATTGTTCGAGGAATACGTCGCGCTGCACCGTCGCATACCACCCGAAGTCGTCGGGCTGATACAGAGCACCGAATCGGAGGAGCGACAGGCGTGGGGAGTCGCGGCGCACATTGCCGTGAAGTTCGACGTGAGGCAGAAGCTGCTCGAAGCGCGGTCGCTCAAGGATCTGCTCGAGCACCTGTCGCGATCGCTTGGCGCGGAGAACGAGCTGCTGCGCCTCGAGAGAAAGATCGACGATGACGTCCGCGGAGCACTGTTCCAGAATCAGCGGGAGTTCTACCTCCAGGAGCAGCTGCGCGCGATTCACAAGGAGCTCGGCGAGGACGATGGCGACGACTTCGCGGACCTCGAAGCACAGGTCGCGAAGAAGCCGATGCCGGAGCTGGTGAAGCAGCGCGCATATCGCGAGCTGCGAAAGCTCCGCCGCATGTCGCCGATGTCGCCCGAATTCACGGTGTCGAGAAATTTCATCGACTGGATAGTCGCGCTCCCATGGGAGGAGCGCACCGATGAAGTGCTCGACGTCGCGCACGCCCGAATGATTCTCGATGAAGATCACTACGGTCTCGAGGAAGTGAAGGATCGTATCCTCGACTTCATCGCCGTGATGGCTCTCGTGGGTCACGTCGAGGGACAGATCCTCTGTCTCGTCGGTCCTCCGGGCGTTGGGAAAACATCGCTTGGCCGCTCCATCGCGCGCGCGCTTGGACGCAAGTTCATCCGCATGGCCTTGGGCGGTGTTCGCGATGAAGCCGAGATTCGCGGTCATCGTCGCACTTATATCGGCTCGATGCCCGGCAGAATCATCCAGGCAATGCGTCGCGCGGAAGTCGTGAATCCGGTGATTCTCCTCGATGAAGTGGACAAGCTCGGCCAGGATTATCGAGGCGATCCGGCCAGTGCACTGCTCGAAGTGCTCGATCCCGAGCAGAACACCGCGTTCAACGACAACTATCTCGAGGTCGACTACGACCTCTCCCGTGTGCTCTTCATCACGACCGCGAACAGCCTGAACGGAATTCCCGAGGCGCTGCGCGACAGGATGGAGATCATCAGGCTCGCAGGCTATCTCGATCACGAGAAGATGGCGATCGCACGCGGCTATCTCCTGCCGCGCCAGCTCGAAGCGAATGGAATCGATCCAGCGTACGTGACTCTGGAGCCGGACGTTCTGCCGGCGATCATGCGCGGGTACACTCGCGAAGCCGGAGTGCGCGAGATGGAGCGGCGACTCGCTCGCCTCGGCCGCAAGCTCGCTCGTCGCCAAGCCGAGAGCGCAGGTGCCGCGCGAAAGCAGCACGTTGCCGTCGCGGACCTCAAGGAATTGCTGGGAACTCCTCCGTTCGATCCGGATGACACCTCACTCGAGGACAAAGTCGGCGTGGCCTCCGGCCTTGCATACACGAGCGTGGGCGGAGAGGTGCTCGAGATCGAGGTGAGCGTGGTCAAGGGACGGGGCAAGGTCCAGCTCACCGGCACACTCGGCGACGTGATGAAGGAATCAGCGAGTGCGGCCCTCAGCTATGCGCGCACGCGCGTGAAGGAGCTCGGGCTCGATCCGGATTTCTATCGCAATCGCGACATCCATATTCACATGCCGGCAGGGGCGACTCCAAAGGATGGTCCCTCGGCGGGGATTGCGATCGCTACGAGCGTGATCAGCGCGCTGACCGGTGTTCCGGTTCGCGGCGACGTCGCGATGACGGGCGAGATAACCCTTCGCGGCCGCGTGCTTCCGATCGGCGGGCTCAAGGAAAAGTCCGTAGCTGCCCATCGCAACAAGGTTTCCGACGTGATCATTCCGCACGGGAACACGCGGGACGTGGACGAGCTCCCGGAGGAAGTGCGCGCCGCAGTGCGGTTCCATCCGGTCAAGACGATGGATGAAGTGCTTGCCGTCGCCATGCGCGGTGATGCGCTCAAGCAGGCGGTGGAGAAACGCGACGCGCGCATCGCTCGGCGCGGACGGGCGGGCGGCCCCGGTCTTCAGGATAGCGTCACGGCGCACTGACAATGGCCGACTCCGGAGCTGATCCTCTCGTCATCCGGAAGCTCGAGTTCATCGGCGGAATGGCGTCGGCTGATGGCTGGCGTCCGGAGTCCGAGCTTCCGGAAGTCGCGTTCGCGGGACGCTCCAACGTGGGCAAGTCTTCCCTGCTCAACCGGCTTGTCCGCCGCAGGGCATTTGCGAGGGTGAGCCGGACACCGGGGCGCACGCGCGAGATAAATTTTTTTCGCGTGAACTCGCATTTCGTCCTCGCCGACCTTCCGGGTTACGGGTACGCGCGCATCTCGAAGGAGAAGAAGGCCGACTGGAGGCCGCTCATCGAAGGGTATCTGAGGCGCACACCGGCGCTCGCTGGTGTAGTACAGCTTCTGGACATACGACGCGATCCGAGTGATGATGATGTCCAGATGCTCGACTATCTGGCCGAGCTGGAGCTGCCGACCGTCGTCGTGCTGACGAAGATCGACAAGGTGGGCCGCCAGCAGGTGGAACCGCGGGCCGGGGAGATCATGAAGAGTCTGTCGTTATCGAGAGAGCAGACGATTCCATTCAGCGCCACCACCGGCGAGGGCCGGGACGAGCTTGCGGCCGCCGTCGCGTCGCTGGTCGACGTAACGCGCAACCGGGAGCCATGATGCGAACGGCCGCATTCGCAGCGATCGTACTGGCCGCCGCGACTGCATGTGCGCCGCCCAGCCCCTCCACTGGTGTCGCGACTGCGCCCGTGGTGGAGGACACTCTCTCCCATGGAATCCCGGCCGGTTATGGATCGCTTCGACAGGACGACATCGCGATCCGGCTGGAGCCGCAGGGGCTGATCGTCCGCGCGATTCCGCTCGACGAGAGTGTGATTCGACTTCTGACCGTGGATTCGTATCGCGCGCTGCGCGATCTCGAGCAGAGCAATCGCCGCACGATCGACGGCATCGCGCGCAGATCGGGCGGGCGCGCGCCGGACCTGTGGTACGTCTCGTTTTACGGTCTGGAGGAGAATGCGCGCTTCAGTCCAATGGAGCTGGTGATTACGAGCGGCGGCCAGGATTTCCGGCCAATCGACGTGATTCCACTGAGCACGGGCTTCGGTGAGCAGCGATTGCGCCAGCGTCAGACGCAAAGCGCCGTCTATGTGTATCCGGGCGACATCGACGTAGACCATCCGTTGACGGTGACGTTTCAGGGACAGCAGAGCGTGATCTGGGAACAGCTCCTTCAGCGCATCGAGCGCGAGAGGGCTCTCGTTCGGGCTCGCGCTACTCGCTCCGGGAGCTGACTCTTTTCTCTTTCGAGGGGAAGGGTTTTGTGAGACCGGTGAGACCGGTGAGAGAAGCGGAAAACCACCTCTTTTTTTTAGAAACAAGAACGTGGTTTCCTGGTTTCCTCACCGGTCTCACCGGTCTCACAAAACCCTTTCCCCGACATTGTCACAGTGCCCAGCCAACCGAAACGAGCCGGAATTTCGTAAGTTAGGAACATGCCCATCTACCCTCTTAGAAAGCTCGCGGACCCTCCTGATTCATCGACCGCGAAGGCATGGCTGGAGAGCATAGAATCACAGCTCTCTGAAGACCCCGGAGAACGCGCCGATCTTTGCCGCAAGACACTGTGCGAGCTGACATATCCAGGATTCGCACCGATGTGGGAAACCGCGGTCAACGATCCGAAGGTCCCGCTGGGAACGCGCCTCGCACTCTCATCGCTCGATCCGCGCAACGTCACACTCGAGCCCGAGTATTACGCCGAATGCGACGACGAGAAGTTTCAGAAGGTGAAGCCGCTCCTCTGGCTCTGGTACTCATTCGACCGCACTCCCCTCGGCGGACAGAACGTCGATCTCGGAGTGCAGCTGCGCAGGCTTCTTGCCCCGAAGATCTTCAAGCGGTGCGGAAGGAACTTCAAGGCATTCCAGCACGTCGAGTTTTCGTTCGGCTACAACATGGAAGTCGGCGATGACTGCGTCGTGCATCGTCACGTGCTGCTCGACGATCGCGGAGGCATCATCATGGGGAACCGCGTCTCGATCAGCGACTACGCCAACATCTACAGTCACACGCACAGCATCGTTGACCAGAAGGACGTCACCGACGCGGTGACGCGGCTCGACGATGGCGTGCGCATCACCTATCACGCGACGGTGCTCGCCGGCGTGCACGTGAACGAGGAATCGATGGTGGGAGCAGTCGCCGTCGCGACGAAGGACGTTCGACCCTATCACGTGAACGTTGGAATTCCAGCGAAGAGCGTGCGTGTAAAACCGAATGCACCACAGGCACCGGGCAACGTCACGATGGTGAAGGACCGCTGACTGTTCTGACCTTTTTCTGACAGACTTGCGGTAGCAGACTCAAGCTGAAGAGAGTCATTGTGAATGCATGACTCTCTTCACCAGGAAACCGATTGCCGACCTGCGCGCTGACGCCGAGAGCAACACGCTCCGCCGCGCGCTCGGTCCTCTCAACCTCACGACGCTTGGCATCGGCTCGATAATAGGCACCGGCATCTTCGTGCTGACGGGCACCGCCGCATCGCAGAACGCCGGCCCGGCACTCGTCATCTCGATGATCATCGCGGGAGTCGCATGCGCGTTCGCCGGTCTCTGTTACGCCGAGTTCGCCGCGATGATTCCCGTCGCGGGCAGCGCATACACCTATGCGTACGCCACGATGGGCGAGCTGATGGCGTGGATTATCGGATGGGACCTCGTCCTCGAGTACGCGCTCAGCACCGCGACTGTCGCGGTGGGA
Source organism: Gemmatimonadaceae bacterium (assembly GCA_036398255.1). Taxonomy (GTDB): domain Bacteria; phylum Gemmatimonadota; class Gemmatimonadetes; order Gemmatimonadales; family Gemmatimonadaceae; genus UBA4720. Next base: position 4,941 of record DASWQD010000289.1, read on the forward strand.
TGGTCGGGATATTTTCTGAGCCTCCTCGCCGACGCCGGGATCCGTATTCCCGCGGCGCTCTCCGCTGCTCCAGGCGAGACTGTGGCGATCGCAGGCGGAACCGTTGAAGGTGTCTTCAATCTTCCTGCGGCGCTCATTGTCGTGGTCGTTGCCGCGCTGCTCGTAATCGGCATCAGGCAATCCGCGAATACCAACACGGTCCTCGTGGTGATAAAGTCGCTGGTGCTCGTGATCTTCATCGTTGCCGGCGCCGCATACGTGAATCGCGACAACCTCACACCGCTGATCCCTGAGAACACTGGCGAGTTCGGCAGTTTTGGATGGAGCGGAATTCTGCGCGGCGCCGGCGTCATGTTCTTCGCATACGTCGGCTTCGACGCCGTGTCGACCGCAGCCCAGGAAGCGAAGAATCCGCAGCGGGACATGCCGATCGGAATACTTGGATCCCTCGCGATCTGCACGGTGATCTACATCGCCGTCGCGATCGTGCTTCTCGGCATCGTCCACTACTCCAGGTTGAACGTCGCCGATCCGCTCGCAGTGGGCATCGATGCGACTGGACTCACGTGGTTCAGTCCCATACTCAAGGTCAGCGCGCTGTTCGGATTGTTCTCGACGATGCTTGTGACGCTGCTGGGACAGACTCGAATCTTCTTCTCGATGAGCAGGGACGGCCTGCTTCCGCCGCTCTTCCGCGCAGTTCATCCAACGTTCAGAACGCCGCATGTCAGCACCATTCTCACCGGCGCAGTCGTCGCCATTGCGGCCGGTGTCCTGCCCATTCGTGTGCTCAGCGTGCTCGTGAGCATGGGAACGCTGCTCGCCTTCGTCCTCGTGTGCATCGGTGTGTTGATCCTGCGAAAGACGTCGCCGGACATTCCGAGGCCGTTCAAGACTCCGCTTCTTCCGTGGGTGCCAATCCTCGGCGCGGGATTCTGTCTTCTCCAGATGGTCGCGCTTCCTGCAACGACGTGGGAGCGGCTGGTCATCTGGCTCGCGCTCGGGATGGTCGTCTATTTCGCCTACGGCCGCAGGAACGCTGCGCGGACCCGCTCGGAGCAGGCCATGAAACCGACAGCGGCGCCCGGCTTGAGCGTCGTGAATCCCTGAGCGCGACTGTAATATTCCGGCATGAAGAGAAGCCCAAGCCGCACCGGGATGCCCGCCCTCGTCGGACTTCTTCTTGTCGTGTTCGCAATTGCGGGACTGCTGGTTTACGAGGCGTGGAGCACCGGACGCTCGCGTCTCGAGATAGCGGAGCGCGGTCTTCAGGACTACGCAGCGTATGCGTCGTGGAGCGCGGCCCGCGCCGGAGAGAACATTCTCACCGCGAGCCTCTCCACTCTCTTCCGCGGCATCGCTGGAAACCGGGTTGCAGCAGGCGGGGATGTGGCGCCGATCACGACGCTTCTCTCGGGCGCGAGATACCTGGAAGGGTGCGAATGCGCGATGAATCTTCCAGTCGACTACTACTTCCGATACGAAGCGGAGAGCGGCGTCGTTGACACGCGTCCATTGCCTCTTCATCCGGAACCGAGCGTCGAGACAGGCTGGGCCGCCGCGAAGGTTGGGAGCTATACGTCGCCTGCCCCTCTCAGTCTCATCGCTCCCGATGGAGACTGGTTACGCGAGTCACTCATGAAGTCTCCGCTCGAGCGCCTTCCGAATTTCGCGCTGTATTTCGACACGCAGAATGGGGAAGTCCGTGTTATCGGAGTTGCACCGCAGAGGGATCCTGCGGGAAAGGTCGTCGGAGCACTCGGCTTCGTGACGCCTGCGAATCGGTTCGCGAACACCACCTTCACGAACCTGTGGCGCAATCCGAAAATTCTTCCCGCAGCGATAACGCGCGGTATTCCGAACGACTCGCTGCTCGCTGCGGTGGTGACGACTCCCTCGGGGACGGAGATCTACCGGTCGCGTGGATGGGTGGACGGACTCCGGTCCGACACCGCGTCGCTCGGCTACTTCGGCGGAGGAATGCGGATGAAGGTTGCCCTGCGCCCTGACGCGACTGTGCGACTTCAGGGAGGGGTCGTACCGGTGTCGCGGGTGCCTGTCTGGGTTGGCCTCCTTCTTCTCACCGGTCTTCTGACTGTCGTAATCGTCCGCAACCTTCAACGCGAGCACGAGCTCGCACGGCTTCGCCTCGAGTTCAGCGCGAGTGTCTCCCACGAGCTGCGAACGCCGCTCGCGCAGATTCTTCTCTTCGGCGAAACATTGACGCTCGGAAGAACACGCTCCGACAACGAGAGGAGAGATGCCGCCAACGTCATCGTGCGGGAGGCGCGGCGGCTGATGCATCTCGTCGACAACACCCTCACGTTCTCACGGGCTGAGCGTCCGGTCGTGAGTCTTTCTCCACGCAGGCAGCGGCTCGCGCCGCTCGTCCGCGAAGTAATCGCCGGCTTCGTTCCACTCGCCACCGCGAAGGACGTCGGCATTTCACAATCGCTAGGCGAGGATGTGGAGGGCTTCGTCGACGATGAAGCCTTCCGCCAGATCGTTCTGAACCTGCTCGACAATGCAGTGAAGTACGGTCCCGCGGGCGGCAAGGTCGCGGTGGGACTGACTCGCGGTCACACGCGGCTCGCCCTGGAGCCGGGACAGAAACAGAAGCAGGTGGTGCGGCGTTCCACCGTGAGAATTTCCGTCGACGACCAGGGCCCCGGCGTGCACGGTCGCGCCCGCGATGAGATCTGGGTTCCATTTGCCCGCGGGACGAATGACGACGCTCCTGTGGGAACGGGTTGTGGACTCGGGCTCGCGGTCGTGCGAGAGCTTGCCGAGCGGCACAACGGCGCAGCGTGGGTTGAATCGGTGCCGGGCGGATACGGATCGCGATTCATCATCGAGCTTCCGGACGCGGCGGCAAAGGGGGATGAAGCAGCGCTCGAGGGTATCGGCGCCGCGTGACGCGAATCCTGATCGTTGAGGATAACGACGACCTCGCACGCGGTCTCGCCAACAATCTCGAGATCGAAGGCTTCGAAACCGAGATTGCATCCGACGGATCAATCGGCCTCGAAAGAGCGAGAGCATCGTCGCCCGACTTGATCATTCTCGACCTGATGCTCCCGGGGATGGACGGATACCGGCTGCTCAGCACTCTTCGCGATGCGGGTGACACGGTTCCGGTTCTAATCCTTACGGCGCGCACCACGGAGCAGGACAAGGTGCGCGGATTCCGCGAAGGGTGCGACGACTACGTCACCAAGCCGTTCGGCCTTCTGGAGCTGATCGGTCGCGTTCAGGCACTCCTGCGGCGCTCGTCCAGAGCTGCCGGTCGCGACCAGGCGGCGAGCTTCAAGTTCGGCGATGTAGAAATAATTCCGGGCACGCACGATGTGCTGCGCGATGGACAGCATGTGCAGCTGCGACCGAAGGAGTTCGAGCTGCTGATGGCGCTCGTCCGACGCAGGGGCAACGTCGTCGGCCGTCTCGACCTGCTGCGCGAAGTGTGGGGCTATGGGTCGGACGTGGTGAGCCGGACTGTCGATACCCACGTCGGCGAGCTGAGGCGCAAGCTCGAAGTCGACCCCGCTCAGCCGAAATACATCCTCACAGTCAGGAAGACGGGCTATCGCCTCAATGCCGGCTGAACGCTAGAAAACTCTCAGCACGTCTTCCACCGGTCCTGCGTTCCCGCCTGCCAGCAGGTGAAGGATGTGCGACAGCGCCTCCTTCTCGCGGGGCCATATGAATCGCGACGATGCTTCGTGGGGCGAAAGCCACTCGTGTCCCTGATGCTCGGAGCCGAGATGCACGTCGGCCGGCTCGTCGACAAATGCCGCAAAGACGATTGCGAGCTGCACTGCGCCGAACATGTGCAGGTAGAACGGCTGCACGGTCACGTTGTAGAGTCTCGATACATCGAGCCCCGTTTCCTCCCGCACCTCGCGAACAGCGCCGTCCTGGGGCGACTCGTGCGCATTGAGCCGGCCATGAATCGTCTCCCATGCGCCGGGACATCTCGTGTCCTGCGCGCGCTGAACCACGAGGACTTTCCATCCTTCGGCAAGGGGCCTGATGACGTAGATGTCCACTACGCCTGGTACGACCTGGGTCATATGCTGGCGGGGAGGCGCCGTGAAGCGATCATCCAATGAATCAAACTCTTCCTCGTCATTCCGGCGAGACTCGCCCGTCATCACGCCGGCAGGCTCGACGGGATTCTGATCGAGCACGCGCAACAGCTCGTCCCCGCTCGTCTCACCTTTCGAGAGGCGTTCAAGCGCGGATTCCCATAGCGACCGGCAACCGGAGCGCCGCGCGATTTCGGTCAAGGTGTCGACCGGTGCGTTCCCGGCGATCCCGCGCTCGAGCTCCGCGTCGGCCAGCACGATCTCCATTACCGCAATCCGGCCACGGTAACCGGTCATTGCGCAGCCATCGCAGCCGACGGGTGTGTACACCATGAGGTCGCGGGATACGCTGTCTCGAAGCTGGAGCGGCGGGCCATCGTTTGCGACGACACGGCACGCAGCGCACAGCCGGCGTATCAATCGCTGTGCAACGACACCTTTCAAGGCGGCGGCAAGCCGCGCGGCGTCGACACCCAGGTCCGTGAGACGCGTGATCGAGCTGCACGCGTCATTGGTGTGAAGTGTCGCGAAAACGAGATGGCCCGTAAGCGATGCCTGGATGGCGATCGCCGCGGTTTCACGGTCTCGTATCTCACCGATCAACACTACATCGGGATCCTGCCGCAGTATCGACCGGAGGGCAGAGGCGAAGGTCAGCCCCGCTTTTTCGTTTATCTGCACCTGCACGATCCCCGGAATGCGATACTCGACCGGGTCCTCGACGGTGATGATGTTGAGACCTTTGCGCTGCGTCTGGCGAAGCATCGCATAGAGCGTGGTTGTTTTTCCCGATCCAGTGGGTCCGGTGACCAGCACGAGACCCTCGCGCATGTCGAGCAGGCGATGGATTCGCCCGGCATCGCGCGCGTCGAGTCCGAGCGTGTCCACCGATCTCACTCCCGCGTTGGGAGCGAGGATCCGGATGACGACCTTCTCTCCATGCGATGCCGGAAGCGTCGACACTCGCAGATCGATTCTCGCTGCGCCCGCGCCGACTGAGGCGTGGCCGCCCTGCGGTCTCAACCGGTCAGCGATATCCATCCGTGCCATGATCTTGATTCTCGACACGAGAGGAACACCGACGGCCTTCGGCAGCAGCATCGCGTGTCGAAGAATTCCGTCCACTCGATAGCGAACCGCGATCCCTTCCTCCTCCGGCTCGAGATGAATGTCGCTTGCACCTTGCTCTATGCCGTTCGACACGACGCGATCGACCAGGCGTACCACGGGCTCATCGCTCGACGGCGCATCCTTCAGCGATGCGTAGGCTCGATCGATTCCATCTGCAACGTCGCGAGGAGTCGCCAGCCACGGCCTCACCGACCGGCCGCTGACGAAAGCCACGGAGCGCTCGGCGTCGAGATCCCACGGGTTCGCGGTTGCGACATCGAGCGTGTGACCCGCTGTCGAGAGCGGCAGCACCTGATACCTGCGGGCGATCCGCTCCGGTACGAGCGCCTTCGCTTCCGGCGCGACCGCGAGTGAGACTGCTATCGGTGTGCTGAGCCTGGCGGATATTGCCTCGAGCAGATCCCTCTCGGGAACGAGCCGGAGGCGAAGCGCGGCATCCCAGGCGCTCCCATTTGCCGCCTGCTGCGCCTGCGACGCTGCTTCAGCCGATGCGAGCTCCTCTATGATCGCAAGAACCCATTCGTCGCGAAGAGGGGTGCTCATACCCGCGCATTCTCGCACGAGCGGCAGTGATGATCGTCAGCAACACCTCCGCATGCTCAGCATTTTCGCGCAGGCGCTGCGAGGTCAGAGTATCGACCAGAGATCCCGCGTCACGTCAGCTGAGAACGACCACCTGCCGTCGCGGAGCCCGCGCGCGACGTCGAATCTGAGGAGGTCGAACAGGGTGAGTGCGCCGATGCCAAGCGACGGATGCCACCCGCTTCGGCCGGGCGCATACAGGGCAAGGAAATTCCCGGGCTTCCTTGCATTTACGGTCCGGTCAGCCCATGCAGCATTTACATACGGAGCGAGCGTAATCGCCGACGGCGTCCTCCCGTATCGTCCGAGCGAAAACGATGCAAACGGGACCGGGAACTGAAGCTCGCCTCTGACAGTCGCTGCGGCGCGCGCGGCGAACTGGTGAAACACATGACCAGGTGCCGATGCCGGCCCCCCGACGAAAACAAGTCGCTGAGCGGGAATCTGATCCCCGCCCGCGGTCCACGCGGCAGCAGACCGAAGCACTACTCGTGACGAGCCGGTCGGTCTCTCGAAATTTCCCCTCACGCTGAATCGGGACATGTTTCGATACCCGGCGTCGGGCAGGCGAAACTGCATGAGCGACGCCTCAGCGTGGACCTGCGATTCGAACCCGAGCGGGCCGAGCCGCGTGGGACGATCGACGATGAGCGTGGCGCGCCGCTCGCGTGTCGGCCATGCTGCGAGCACTGGCTCGAAAGCCCCTGTCGTCGGCGTCGCGTTCACGTCGAGAGATCGCTGTCGCTCGACGGCTCCTTCGATGGACAGAGTCCATCCTGAGAGCGGCCGTGTGCGCACACTCGCGCTGACGCCGCGAGAGCCGAACGGATCGGTGAAATCCGTTCCGAATTCCTGCGATGCGATACTGCTTGCCAGCTGCGAGGTCTCGCGAAAATCCCCGGCCTCCGAATAGTCATCGTATGCCGAAATGTCGAAGCCCGCTCCGTTCGCCCGCCGGTAGGAGAGACCACCGCGTGCTTTGACGCGCTCGTCGGCAAGGCCGTAGCGCGCACGCATCGCCACCGCAAATCCATCCCCGAGCTTGCGGGCAATTCCTCCACCGAGAGCCAGTCCTTCCACGCGGCTTGCACGAATGAAATCGGACACGCTTCGCGCTGAAAGCGAAGTGCTCCTCGTCCGCGCCAGCGCCTGCCCTCTCACGAGCTGACGCGCTTCCTCCTGAACCTTGGCCACGTCAGCATCCGTGACGGCGCGCACGTCGGGCGGGAGCGAATCGAGCACGTTGCCCGTGAATGGAACCGGCAGCGGCGTGCCTCTCGGCGCGAGCGAAATCTCGGGTCCGGTGAAAAGCGCAGGATTCAGCGCGACATTCACCTGGTAGCAGCAGATCTCCCATCGTCCGCGGATAATTCCGCGAGCGGGATAGTCGAGCCATGTACCTGTGCGCCGGATCTCGATTTCCTGCCGGCGGGGGAGCCAGAACCGGCCTTCGATGAGTCCGTTCTCGAGAACGACGCTGACGTCCTCCAGCTCCTTGTCACGCAGGGCAGCGCGGGTGAAGCTGAACGCCATGCGAACCACTTCCCCGCTTTCCCTGTCGATATAGACAGCGCCGACGGCGCGCGGCTCACGATCGTCCTTCGGACGAACCCGGACTTCGTACACCTCGAGCGTGCGTGGGCCAAGCCGGATCTGGAGCGAGTCGCGTACAGCGTAGTCGTACTCGCTCAGGCCGTCGGCTGAAAGCGGGTGCGGGACGTCGCGCACCTCGTCGCCGTCGCCGAGCCGGATAATGCTCGGAAAATTGTTCTGGACTATTCCGAGGTGATCGCGGTGATAATTGATGTCTGTTGGAAAGAGCAGAGTGTCACGCCGGCCCGCGATCAGCTGCTTGCTGAGGTTCGGCGCGCGCCAATACACTTCTAGCGCCAGCTCGTCCGCCTTGACGATCTTTGGCGGTTCGGTGAAGCCTTCGCCGACCTGAGCGAGAAAAGTCAGGTATCCGTGCGCCGCAGCCCGGTAGCTTGCAAGCGCGGTGTCGGCAATCTGTCTTGCTCTACGCTCGGTCGCCTGCTCGACGAGCGCGCGGGTGCGGGAATCGTTCCATGTCTGGGCGTTCAGCGGGCCAGGGGGCGCGACAAGTATCAGACCACCAGCGGCGAGCATCAGCGCAATCGACCGTCGCATCATCAGGGAAAGTTACGTGGGGGATGTGCCGGAGCAATTGAGGAGCGACAAGTCGCGCGCGCGTTTCATGGAGCTCGCAAACTCTGTCACGAACGCTGGTGATGCAGGCGCACGGCTCGTGCCCGTCTGGCGCGAAGTGCTGCTCGACACCGACACTCCGGTAACCGCATACGCGAAGCTGCGTCGCGGGCCCTTCGGCTTTCTGCTCGAATCGGCGCCTGCTGGCGGTGAAACCTGGGCTCGCTACACGTATCTCGGAACGGAGCCGTTCGCTGCGTGGCGCCTGCGCGACGGAACAGTGGACGACTGGGATTCCAGTCGCGGCTGGCACTCCAGCCGACAGCCGGAGGATCCCCTGGCCGACCTCGACGAGATCATATCGCGAGTACGACCAGTAGACGCCGGCGAGCTCGGGGAATTCTGGAGCGGGGCAGTCGGTTACTTCGGCTACGATGTGGTCCGGCTCATCGAGCGACTGCCAGACCGTCCTCGGCCCTCGTCGGCGGCGCCTGACGCATTGTTCGTCCTCACGCGGTCGATGGTCGTGATCGACAACCTTCGGTCGCAGGCCCGTGTCGTAATCGGCGTCGAAGTGATTCCCGGGATGACGGAGCAGGAGCTCTCGGCTCTTTACGTTGCGGCGCGCGAAGAGATCGACGAAATCGAGGCGCGACTCCGCGGGCCGGGCTCGCTCGCGCCACTGACCCTGGACAATGACGCACGCGCCGCGAAAGGAAATTCGAGCATCGGCAGGAAAGAATTCATCGACAAGGTCGAAGTGATTCGCGAGCACATCCGGGCTGGTGACTGTTTTCAGGCGCTGCTGTCGAGACGAATCGAGCTCGATGCCGACTTCGACTGCACGACACTCTACCGGTCGCTGCGCGTGTTGAACCCTTCGCCCTACATGTATCACCTCGTGCTCGACGACGTGGAGATCGTGGGAAGCTCTCCGGAGCTCCTCGTGAGGCTCGACGGCAATCGCGTCACTCTTCGACCGATTGCCGGAACGAGGCCGAGGGGCACGACACCTTCGCGGGATGACGAGCTGGCGAGGGAGCTTCTCGCAGACCCGAAAGAACGTGCCGAGCACATCATGCTCGTCGACCTCGGCAGGAATGACGTGGGCAGGGTGTCGCAGTTCGGCACAGTCGCTGTCACTGAGCTGATGCGAATCGAGAAGTATTCGCACGTGCTCCACATAGTAAGCCAGGTCGAGGGTGCGCTCGATCGAGAGCGAGGCGCGATGGATGTGTTTCGCGCCACCTTCCCTGCCGGCACGATGACAGGTGCCCCGAAAGTGAGGGCGATGCAGATAATCGACGACCTCGAGCCGGTCTCGAGGGGGCCCTACGCCGGGGCGATCGGCTTTATTTCAGGCGGTGGCTCACGAATGGAGCTCGCGATAACAATCAGGACATGCGTGGTCGCAGGCGGCGTCGCCTCGGTTCAGGCCGGTGCGGGCATTGTCGCCGATTCCGTCGGCGAAACCGAATGGGAGGAAACTGAAAGCAAGGCGCGAGCAATTCTTTCCGCAATCGGACAGGCGAGGTCGGCCGGATAATGGCATTCACGGTGTCGATGCCCGGCTACGCGCGATTCAAGGTGAACGGTGCGCGCGGGCTGGTGATCGAGAGCTGCCATGCCCGGCTCGAATCCATTCTCGCGAGCGAGACGCTGTATGAGCACGCCGCACGGCAGCCGGACGCGAGAAAGTTCAGAGGACGCGTGACGGCGTACGGCATATCTCTGGGTGACGGATGCGGGAATGTCGTAGTTCGACACGCGATGCGCGGGGGCCTGCTGGGAAAAACTGGCACCGACCTGTTTTTCCCGCCGACTCGAGGACTGCGTGAGCTCGTGAACTCGCTGCGCCTCAGGTTGACTGGTGTGCCAACCCCCGAGGTCGTCGCTTTCGTGAGCTATCCGGCGGGACAGCTCCTGCGCCGCAGCGACGTTGCAACTCGCGAAATCCCCGAGAGCCATGACCTGGCCACAGTGCTTCGAGAGGTTGTAGACGCCGGTCATCGCACCGAGTGCCTGCGGGCCGCGGGAAAGTTGATTGCATTGATGACTCGAAGCGGCGCACATCATCCCGACCTGAATGCCCGCAACATCCTGGTAAGCTGGGATTCCACAGCAGGCGCAAATGCGCATGTGCTCGACGTGGATCGAATCCGGTTTCACCTGCCCGGGGATCCGATGGTATCCAACGCGAACATGAGCCGGCTCGCGCGATCGCTGCAGAAGCTCGCCGAGCGAGAGAAGCTCGCAGTTTCGGACGCTGACCTCGAGATGATTCGCGCAGCTTCAGCCCAAACGCCGTAGATGGGCGCCGGCTCGATGGACCGAATCTGCATCGTCATGATGAGCGCGGTCGGCGATGCAGTGCATGTCCTTCCCGTCATCAACGCAATCAAGCGGCATCACGCCGGTGCGCACATCACGTGGGTCCTCCAGCCCGGACCGGCGACTCTCGTGCGTGGCCACAAGTCCGTCGACGAGATCATCGTATTCGACAGGACGAAGGGAATTCCCGGCATGCGCGAGGTCGTGCGCGAGCTTCGCGCGCGGAAGTTCGACCTGCTGATAGACCTGCAGGTGTACTTCAAGGCGGGCGTCATCACCGCGTTTTCGGGCGCTTCACGCCGGCTTGGATTCGATCGCGCACGCGCGCGAGACATGAACTGGCTATTTACCACGGAGCGAATCGCGGCTCACCCCGTGCAGCATGTGCAGGATCAGTATTTCGAATTTCTCCGGCACCTTGGGATCGACCCCGAGCCAGTCGCCTGGGATCTCGGCCCGAAAGGGAACGAGCTCGACTGGCAGGCGGAATTCCGCTCGAAATTCGACAAGCCGCTTGCCGCAATCGTAGTCGCCACCAGCAAGCCTCAGAAGGACTGGATGCCCGACCGATGGGCTGCCGTATGCGACCTGCTCGATTCGCGGTTCGGCCTTCAGCCGGTTCTCGTAGGCGGAGCGTCGGAGCGCGAACGCCACGCTGCCGACACGATCGTTTCATCCACCAGGTCGCAGGTGTATTCCGCGCTGGGAAGCGGACTCCGCAATCTCGTGTCTATCCTCGATGCGTCTCAGCTGGTGCTGGCACCCGATACGGGGCCACTGCACATGGCAGTCGCACTCGATCGTCCGGTGATCTCCCTTATGGGATACACCGATCCGCGCAGGACAGGCCCTTATCGAAGGTTTCACGATCTCATCATCGACGCTTTTCACGATCCCGGCGAGGTCGGACCGGTGACGATGGCCACGAAGGCGGATCGCATGCATCGCATCACCGCCGCCGACGTTGCCGAAAAGCTGGAGATCTGGGCTGCGAGCTATCGCGGAAAATCGTAGATCACGCCGATTTCCCTCAGCAGCGCAACGAGTCGTACGAGCGAGAGGCCCATCACCGCGAAATAGTCGCCGTCGATCCGGCGGACAATCGTCGCGCCGTATCCCTGGATTCCATACGCACCGGCCTTGTCCATCGGCTCGCCAGTCGCGACGTACTCCCTGATCTGATTCTCGTCGAGTGGAACGAACGTGACGTCGACGATCTCCACGCTCGATGCAATGCGATCGCCGTGGCAGACAGCGACTGCCGTCATCACCGTGTGCGTTCGTCCGCTGAGCATCGCCAGCATGCGCTCGGCGTCGCTCACATCCTTTGGCTTGCCGAGAATCAGCTCGTCGATGACGACTATCGTGTCGGCGCCGATTACCAGGGCGCTGCTGTCGTTTGCGGCAACCGTACGTGCCTTCTCGCGCGCGAGTCGTTCCGCATACCGCTCCGGCAGCTCTCCCTGGCTTACGCTCTCATCGATGTCGGCCGGCCTGACATCATGCCGGATGCCGACGAGCTCCAGCAGCTGACGCCGCCTCGGCGACTGCGACGCAAGAATTACGGAGAGATCTTCAACTCGGCGCAGGCTCAGCGCTCCAGCCATAGTGTGACCGGTCCGTCGTTCACGAGCTCGACGTCCATCATCGCTCCGAACTCTCCAGTCTCCACCTTGAGTCCACGCGCTCGCAGCGCAGCAACGAACGATTCGTAAAGCGGTATCGCCTGCTCCGGCCGCGCCGCATCGATGAAGCTTGGACGGCGTCCCTTGGCGGCGTCGCCATAGAGCGTGAACTGCGAGACGACGAGCACTTCGCCATCAACATCGGCAAGCGCGAGGTTCATCTTGTCGTCGGAATCGGAAAACAATCTTAGGCCCGAGATCTTCTCGGCCATCCAGTCGATCTGGGCTTCCCCGTCGGAATGCGTCATTCCCGCGAGAAGAAGAAAGCCCCTGCCGATCCGCCCCGTCACGCGATCGCCGACACGGACCTCGGCGCGTGACACGCGCTGAAGCAGTACTCTCAGCGGCTACTCGACGGTTACCGACTTCGCGAGGTTGCGCGGCTGGTCGACATTGGATCCGCGCTTCACCGCGATGTAGTACGCCATCAGCTGCAGCGGAATGCATGCAAGGACGGGCGTCAGCATGTCGATCGTTTCCGGAATGCGGAACTCGTAGTCCACCTTGCCGGCAAGCGCCGGCTCTTCCCGGCTGGTGATCGCGATCACACGGCCCTTTCGCGCTTTCACTTCCTGAACATTCGACACGACCTTGTCGAACACTGCGTCGTGCGGGGCGATGAATACCACCGGCATCATCTCGTCGATGAGTGCGATCGGACCGTGCTTCATCTCTGCCGCCGGATACCCCTCGGCGTGAATGTAGCTGATCTCCTTCAGCTT
>DASWQD010000290.1:0-2040 GCA_036398255.1 Gemmatimonadaceae bacterium
GATTCACCCGACGCCTCCGCACCCCAGAGCTCGGCGCCGGCGGCGTCGAGAAACTCGAATAGCGCGTCTTCCGCTGAATGAAATGCCGCGTGGTGAAAGCTGGCCCCCATCGCCGCTCTCACGACTTTCGCGTTCCAGATATCCACCGTTCCGGGCAGAGCGATCGTCGCGTCTGCGCCGAGCGCGGCCGCGGTGCGCAGCATCGTGCCGACATTTCCCGGGTCCTGCACGGCATCGAGCACGAGCAGTCGCAGGAACTCCCTGTCCGTGAGCTGTGTAAGAGAATGGGACGGTGTTTCGGCGATCGCGAGAATTCCCTGCGGGGATTCTGTTTCCGCGGCGCTTCGGAACTCTGTTTCGTTCACAGTCGAAATTTCCAGGCCTTTTTCTTCGACTGCCGCGCGGAGCGCCTTTCCGCGAGGAGCATCGTCGAGCTGCGGTGCGACCAGCACGCCGCGAACGACGAGCCTCGACTTCACGAGCTCCTCGACGGCGCGAACACCCTCTGCCACAAACAGGGAGTGTCGCTCCCGTGATTTGCGTCGCTTCAGATCCCGCGCGAGAGTCAGAAGTCTCAAACTGTCAATGTGTTAACGGTCTGGAATGGGAATTGCTTTTTGCAATGGCGTGCAATTTACCGCGGGAGCTCAAATGAAACGAATTTTTGCGTCTCTGGCGCTTGCAGTGACGATGTCAGCCTGCGGGGTCTCGCAGCAGCAGGAGATCCAGATGGGGCAGGAATACTCGCAGCAGATCAACGCGCAGCTGCCAATCGTAAGCGATCCGGAGATCAATCGATATATCAACGTCCTTGGCGACCAGATCGCGAATCTCACCGGCCGGGCAGACCTGCCGTGGAGATTCTACGTCGTCGATTCGCGTGAGGTCAACGCTTTCGCCGTCCCCGGCGGATACATCTACGTGAACCGCGGGCTCATCGAGCGCACTACGACGATGGATGAGCTGGCGGGCGTACTCGGCCACGAGATCGGTCACGTGGTGCGCCGCCACAGCATCAAGCAGATGGAGAAGGCGCAGGGCGCGAATGTCGGCGTCACCCTCGCCTGCATTCTCACCAACATTTGCAGCAGCCAGGTGGCGCAGGCCGGTATCAACATCGCCGGCGGAGCAGTGTTCGCGCGGTTCAGTCGCCAGGACGAGCTCGAGGCCGACCAGGAAGCGATCGTGAACACTACCCGCGCGGGAATCAATCCGACCGGAATCGTGACGATGTTCCAGAAGCTGATGAGCGAGCGCAGAAGCCGCCCCAGCGCAGTCGCCGGCTGGTTCTCGACTCACCCGCTCGAGGAAGATCGCATCGCGGCAACCCAGGCGACGATCAATCAGCTTCCGGCCGCGCAGCGGAACCTCACCCGGAACACGAGCAACTACAATTCGTTCGTCGCGCGCGTGAGATCGCTCCCGGCGCCACGACGGTAGCTGATTTCATCATCGAAGATGCGCCGCGGACAACCGCGGCGCATTTTTCGTCAATGCGCATAGCACTGACAATCGCCGGCTCCGACTCAGGAGGCGGCGCCGGCATTCAGGCCGACCTCAAGACGTTTCATCAGCTCGGAGTGTTCGGCACAACTGCAATCACGGCGATAACCGCGCCGAATACACTGGGAGTAACGGACTGGCAGGCAGTTTCCGGCGATCTGCTCAGAAAGCAGATAGACGCTGTCGCGAGCGATCTTCCACCTGCTGCCGTCAAGAGCGGCATGCTCGCCAACCGCGAGATCATCGATGTAGTCGCAGAGTCGATTGAGCGATACGGACTCGAGAACTATGTGCTCGATCCGGTGATGGTCGCGACATCGGGGGATCTGCTGATTGAAAACGATGCTGTGAATGCGATTCGTTCGCGCCTGATCCCGCTGGCGGATCTCGTGACACCAAATGCGGACGAAGCGGCACTCATCATCGGTGAGCGTGTCGCGTCGGTGGAGGAAATGCGGCGCGCTGCGAAATCGATCGCGGCAATGGGAGCACGCGCTGTCCTGATCAAGGGCGGGCACGTCCGCACCGGCGACGATT
>DASWQD010000291.1:0-40685 GCA_036398255.1 Gemmatimonadaceae bacterium
GTCGGACGGCAGCGGGTGGTGGTGGTGCGTTAGCGGCAGCGCCAACGCCCGTGACGACTGCATCGGACAGTGTTCGCGACCGGATGTCGCGCCGCATGCCAGGCTCGAGGACGAGGTACGATGTGAACTCCGTCGGAATCGCGTACTTCTCGCCGAGCTGTCTTATCTCGTCGTCGATCTCGCGTGAGCCCCCGCTCCGCCGCTTTTCAGCCGCGAGGTATCCGACCCGCTGTGTCGCCCACAGGCGGGCGATGTATGCGTTGTCTCTCGAGGATTCAGGGAAGACGGCGCGAGTAGCCCACGTCACGGGGCCGTTCGATGTCTGGCCTTCGAAGCGCAGGCGAGCCGATCCGCTGCCGTCATACCGGGTGAGCACCACATAGTCCTGGCCGGCAAACAGGTCTGCCGACGCCGATGGGTGACGCTTGAGAAGGCGCACGCCATCCGCGAAGATCCGGATGTCCGTGACGACCGGACTCGTGAGCCTGCTCGCAACGATCGACACTGCGCGCTCCACTGATTCGTCGGGACGCACGAACTGCGCGGTTCCTCTTCCCTCGACCGCGAGCCTCTCTACGAGCGCTGCATTGAGGTCGGCGCCCACCCCGAACGAGAATATGCGGCGTTCTCCACGGCGGCGGTTCACTCTCGCTGCAATCGCTTCCGGGTTTCGCTCGCCAATGGTCGGCTCGCCGTCCGTGACGAAGAGTACCAGTCCGAGCCGGCCAGATGGCACGTCGCCTTCGAGCGCCGCATCGAGTGCGCCGGAAATGTTGGTCGATCCCGACGCGTCGAGCGACTCGAGATATCTCGAGCCGTCAGCGACATTCTCTCTCGTCGCACGCACGAAGTCGTCGCGGAAGCTTCGGACTTCCGTCGAGAAATCGATGAGCTTGAACCTGTCGGAAGGACTCAGTGTTGCCAGAACCTGTTTTCCCGCTTCGCGCGCCTGACGGATCTTCACTCCCGACATCGAGCCCGACACGTCGAGCACGAGTGTCACGTCGCGCGGTGTTGCGCGAGGTGCGACAGCGGGAGGCGATAGCGTGATCAGAGCGAACCCATCCTCGTTTCGGGGGGCATATGCAAGCACCGAGATGGACGGTTCGTTCGACTTGCGAACTGGAATGAGCAGCGTGACCTCGCTTGCATTTCCTTCAGCCCGAACTTCCCGCCGGCCACCACGGTTGCTCGTCGACAGCGAATGCGTAGGACTGTATGGGCTCCCATATATCTGGCTTGCCGGATACGTGAGCGTGAACGATGCACGAGGCCTGTCATCGTCCCGGTCACCGGCAAAGGCGAGCCAGCTCTGCTGGCTCTGCTTCCCCTGGAAGTAATCGACTCTCAGAGCATCGCCTTCCCGTTCCGCCACCATCTGAAAGCGCACCACTACCTTCTTCTCTTCTCCCGGTGCAATCGGGAAAATGCGCGCGCGGAGCATTCCGTATCCCATCCACTCCACGAGAGCAGGATCTCGCTGGCTGCGCACGATTTCCTCGTAGATCGCGCGAGCCTGTGCTGCGCTCATTGTCTCGCCGGCCACTAGCTCGCCATTGATGGAAAGCTTGAGGTCCTGAAATGCAGCACCCTTGGGAAGCGGGAAGATGTAATCCGCCTCTCCAACCCGGCTGCCCCGGTTTACGAAAGTCTCCGTGACTTCATAGCGAAGAACCCGGTCGACCAGGTCCGCCCGGACGTGGCTCGATTGCTTCACTACCGACGGCCCGCGATCCGGCGGGCACGGGAAACACCGCGCGTTGGGAGGACAGGGCCTCATGACGCAGGGACGTGGAATCAGTGATCCCTGCGCCTGTGCAACGACAGGAAGCACGATCAGGGAAACGAGCGGAACGAAATAGGAACGCATCTGAGCCTCGGGTTCTGATACCCGTAGGACGCCAGAGGCTCCCGTACTTGCACACGTCCTATTCGCTGTCGGGCGGGGTCCTTCTGGTATAGGTCCCGGGCCGTCGAATCACTCGAACCTGAATCAGCTCGCGATCGGCGCGATTTACGGTTTCTTCGAGGCTCTCGTCCCGCTCTCTGGCAGCCCATCCCAGTGAGAACGAGACGGGCCCGCGCTCCTCGGCCGCCTTTTCAAGCCGGCGGGCAATTGCCTCCGTCTCGGAGATCTCCGTGTCGAAAAGCGCAACGAGAAATTCGTCGCCCCCCATTCGAAACACCGGCTCCTCCGCGCGTACGTGGCGCATCAGGAAGCGGCTCATCTTCACGAGAATCGCATCGCCTGCCGCGTGTCCGTGAATGTCGTTGTACTGCTTGAAATGATCGACGTCGACGTAGATGCAGCCCCAGCGGTCGCTCGAGCCTCTCGGCTTTGCGTACAGCGTCGCGAGATGTCTCCTGTTGTAGCAGCCGGTGAGCGGGTCTCGGATACTTTGCTCCAGCAGCTGGGTCTCCAGGGCTTTCCGCGCGGTTATGTCCACGAGAATGCCGTGAAAGATCGGCTCATCTGTCTCGGGGTCGACGTTGACGTACCATGTGTCCAGCACGGTGCGCACGCCGCCGTCGGGGCGCGTGATCTGAAGCTCGCGGTCGCGGCTGGATCCTTCGCGCTCGACCAGTGCGACTTCTCTCTTCCGCACTTCAGCGTCGACGAAGTCACTGACCTTGTAGCTTCTAAGCTCCTCGAGGCTCGCAACTCCGAAGATCTTCAGAAATGCCGCATTGGCGTCGAGGATCTCGCCTTTCTCGTTGGTGATGTAGATGCCCTCGCCGAGATTCTGCGCGAATCTCGCGAGCGTCTCAGGGTCGCTGAGGCTTCTGAACCGCGGATGAGTCGAGCTTTTTGGCGGCATGTCCATTGCCCCAGAAGGTATGCCTCAGGGAGGCATAAGTATGGCAGGCAGCGATTCGAAGGAACAGATGGACGAGACCGAAAAGGACCCAGCCGAACGCTCGGCCGAAACTCACTCGGGAACGCCGAACGCGGTGGATCCGAACGATGAGCGGTCGACGGAGCACAAGAGCGGATATGGTGGCGAAGGCGGGCGACCGCGAACCAGCTCCGACGAGAGGCAGCGCCTCGACAAGTAGCTAATCCCGCCCTGTTGGGGATTAGCTTTTCAGCAATGCCAGACAGGCCGAATTCCATACTTCGCGGACGATTCCCGGAGCGAGTCGCGTGACGCTCGTTTCAGCCGGAATTCACCACGTCACCGGGATTGCCAGCGACCCTCAGCGCAACCTGAACTTCTATTCCGGGGTGCTGGGGATGCGGCTGGTGAAGCGCACGGTCAACTTCGACGATCCCACGACATACCATTTCTATTTCGCTGATTCTCGAGGGTCGCCGGGAAGCATCCTCACGTTCTTTCCCTGGCCCGGCTCACGGCGCGGACGCCAGGGAGCAGGACAGGTTGCCGTTACGTCGTTCTCGATTCTCCCCAGCTCCGTTGGATTCTGGATCGAGCGATTCATCCGGCATCACGTCGAGTTCGAACATCCGAAAACTCGTTTCGATGACGAGCGGGTGATTTCCTTCAAGGATCACGACGGGTTCATGGGCGAGCTGGTTGCCCATCCCGGTGCGGAAGCAGCGATAGGGGGCGGCAGCCCGCTCGTTCCTGCCGAACATTCCATCCGCGGCATCTACTCGGTGACGCTCTGGCAGGAGAGCTGCGACCTTACCGGAAAGCTCCTCGTCGAGTCGCTCGGCTTCGAGCCGGTGCGTGAGCAGGCCAGCATCTTTCGCTATGGCGCGAAAGGCCGCGGCCCCGCCTCGATCGTGGATCTGAGATGCGTTCCAGGGTTGTGGTCCGGATCGACGGGTGCGGGTACTGTTCATCACGTCGCGTTTCGTGCACCCGATGACGAGGCACAGCTTGCCGTCAGGAACGAGCTGGTGGAGAAGGGCTTCAACGTCACCGCGCAGATCGACCGCGACTATTTCCACTCGATCTACTTCCGCGAGCCCGGCGGAGTCCTGTTCGAAGTCGCGACGGATCCCCCTGGATTCACCATTGACGAGCCGCTCGACAAGCTCGGACAGTCGCTCAAGCTTCCGTCGTGGCTCGAGACTCGCCGTTTCGAGATCGAGGCACTTCTCCCGAACATTCGTCCGCCAATGGAAATTCCCGGTCCTAATGCCTGACTTCTTTTCAATGCAGCGACTCAAGCTCGGATCAGCACGGAGTCACGGAGGACACGAAGCATTCACGGAGGCCTTTTATGTTACCAACAGAGGAACGCAGTTCCGTCGTTTAACAAAAGAAAAACTCCGTGAATGCTCCGTTTCTCCGTGACTCCGTGCTGATCCGAGCTTTAAGTAGCTGCATTAGCAGACACCCATAGAAAATGCCAACAGAAACTCAACTCGATCTCGACCAACTCTGCATAAACGCGATTCGCGTCCTCTCCATGGATGCGGTACAGAAAGCAGACTCCGGCCACCCCGGTACTCCGATGGCGCTTGCGCCGCTCGCGTACGTCCTGTGGTCCCGCCACCTGAAGTACAACCCAGCCAATCCGGAGTGGATCGATCGCGACCGTTTCGTGCTTTCCGCGGGACACGCATCGATGCTCCTCTACAGCGTGCTCTATCTCACCGGCTACGATGTCTCGCTCGACGACATCAAGCAGTTCCGCCAGTGGGAGAGCAGCACACCCGGCCATCCGGAGTACGGCTACACGCCTGGTGTCGAGACTACTACCGGACCACTCGGCCAGGGTGTTGGGAATTCAGTCGGGATGGCGATTGCGGAAGCGCAGCTCGCCGCGCTGTTCAATCGCCCCGGTCACCCTGTCATCGATCACCATACGTATTTCATCGCGAGTGACGGCGACATCATGGAAGGCATCTCGCACGAGGCTGCTTCATATGCCGGCCATATGAAGCTCGGAAAGCTCATCGGGTTCTACGATGACAACCACATCACCATCGAAGGCGACACGAACCTCACGTTCAGTGATGACACCGCAAAAAGGTTCGAAGCCTACCACTGGCATGTTCAGCGCGTCGAAGATGCGAACGATCTGGATGCCCTCGACAAGGCAATTACTGCCGCGAAAGCGGTAACCGATCGGCCGTCTCTGATCGTCGTCCGGTCGCATATCGGCTTTGGCAGCCCGAACAAGATCGATACTGCCGAAGCGCACGGTTCACCACTGGGAGCGGACGAGATCAAGCTGACCAAAGAAGCGCTCGGCTATCCGTCGCTGGAGCCGTTCTACGTTGCGCCGGAAGCTCTCGAGAGATGGCGCTCCATAGGCGCACGCGGTGTTGACTTGGAGAAGCAGTGGCAGGACGGGTACGATTCCTACAAGTCAGCACATGCGTCCGATGCGGGAGAGCTCGAGCGCCGGTTGCGCGGTGAGCTCCTCGATGGATGGGAGGAGCTGATTCCCAGCTTCACCTCGGACAATGGAAGTGTTGCGAGCAGAGCGGCGTCGGGCACCGTGTTGAATGCGATTGCACCCAAAGTCCCCGAGCTGGTCGGTGGCTCGGCGGATCTGGCTTCCTCGACGAATACAATCGTGAAGAAAGCGCCGAGCATCACGCCGGATGACCATAGCGGCCGGAATTTCCATTTCGGCATTCGCGAGCACGGAATGGGCGCGGTAATGAACGGAATGTCCGTGCACGGCGGATTCATTCCGTACGGCGCTACGTTCCTGATTTTTTCTGACTACATGCGACCGGCAGTTCGTCTTGCCTCGATCATGAAGCGTCACGTCATCTACGTCTACACGCACGATTCCATCGGACTCGGCGAAGACGGTCCGACGCACCAGCCGATCGAGCAGCTCAGCACTCTTCGCGCGATTCCGGAGTTCACCCTGATTCGTCCGGCTGATGCCTCGGAAACGGCGGAGGCGTGGCGTGCAGCGCTGAAGCACGACGGCCCTGTTGCAATCGTCCTCACACGCCAGAAGCTTGGGTTCATCGATCGGTCGAAGCACGGATCAGCGAGCGGAGTGGTAAAGGGCGCGTATGTCCTCTCGGATTCCCCGGGCGGTGCGCCTCAGGTCGTGCTGATGTCGAGTGGGTCCGAAGTGGCGCTGATCATCGAAGCTCAGCAAAAGCTCGAGTCGCAGGGAATTCGCGCACGCGTAGTGAGCATGCCAAGCCATGAGCTCTTCGCCGCCCAGGACAAGGAGTATCGTGACAGCGTGCTCCCGCCGGGAGTCAAACGCGTTGCAATCGAGGCGTCGCACCCGATGTCGTGGCAGCGATGGGTCGGCGCGGATGGAGTCGCAATGGGACTTCAGCGCTTCGGCGCGTCAGCTCCCTACAAGGAGCTCTATGAACACCTCGGTCTGACGGTATCGAAAGTTGTCGAGACTGCGGCCGCGCTCGCACAGACACGATAGTGCGCCTGCGCGATATCAGCATCAGCGTTTCCGCTGGAACTCCGGAATGGCCGGGAGACACTCCGTGGTCATGCGGATGGACGGCGACGATTTCGAACGGAGCAAGCGTCAATCTTTCCAGCGTTACATCGAGCCCGCATGTAGGAACCCATGCCGATGCTCCGCTTCACGTTCGTGATGGATGGCCGGGATCGCATGAGCTCCCGCTCGAAGCGTTCTACGGTGTCGCGATCGTCATCGACATCAGCGACATGCGCGGTGAGATCGCATTCGAGCAGCTCCAGCCGCTGCTGCCTGCGTCAGGCCTCGAGAGGCTTCTTCTCAAAACCGGCTGCACCGTTGCAGCCGGGGCGTTTCCGGAAGAGTGGCCAACCTTGTCCGAATCCTGTGCACGCACGCTGCTGGGCTTCGGGCTTCAGCTTCTCGGAGTCGATGCGCCGTCTGTGGACGCACGCGAGAGCAAGTCGCTCGCCGTCCACAAAATGTTGTTCGCCGCGAACGCTTTCATCATCGAGAATCTCGATCTCCGCCGCACTCCGGTTGGCCCGTACGAGCTGATCGCGTTTCCGACAAAGGTGATGGCGCTCGACGCAGCACCGTTGAGGGCCGTGCTCGTCGAGCGCTGACCTACCAGCGGCTCCGGGTGCTGCGCCGCCTCGGCGCTCCCAGCAGCGCTCCCATCAATCCGCGAGTGATCGCGCCTGCAACTGTTCGAGTCACCGGTGACTTCATGATCTGCTCGAATGTGCCCGGTGGCTCTTTCGTTGTACGCCGCGACTGGGTGCGCGATGCCGGCGCTGGTGCTGGCGCATATGCCGGCCCTGTATCGGTCGGTTGCTGAGAATCAGGTTGTGAAGCTGCCGCGGGAGCAACCCGCGCTGCAAGTTTTTCTCTCGCGCTCTCCCTGTCGATGTCCTGGGCGTACTTCTTCACCTGCATCGATCGCGCGATTTGCTGATCGATGTCGGGAAGTGGCGCCATTTTCGATGCGGGCGGAATGAGTCGCGTGGCAAACGGCTGGGTCGGGACACCTTTCGGTGACAGGACGGTGACGAACGCCTCTCCGATCCCGAGAGTGGTAAGAGTTTCCTCGACATCATAGAACGCGGTCTTCGGAAACGTGCGTGCTGCTGCCCGAAGCGCTTTGTCGTCGTCCGGCGTAAATGCTCTCAGAGCATGCTGAACGCGATGACCAAGCTGGCCGAGTACTTCGTCGGGAACGTCTTTGGGGTTCTGGGTGATGAAGTAGACGCCAACTCCTTTCGAGCGAATCAGTCTCACGACCTGCTGCACCTGGTCGAGCAGAGCCTTGCTGGCATTGTCGAACAGGAGATGTGCTTCGTCGAAGAAGAACGCGAGCTTGGGCTTGTCGATGTCGCCGACTTCCGGCAACTCGTTGTAGAGCGTCGCGAGAAGCCACAGCATGAACGTGCTGAAGAGCTCCGGCTTGTCCTGAACATCGGCAAGCTCGAGCACGCTCATCAGGCCGCGGCCGTCCCGCTCCACTTGCATCAGGTCATCGATGTCGAATTCAGGCTCGCCGAAGAATTGTTCAGCGCCCTGTTGCTCGAGCTCGACCATTTCGCGGAGAAGCACGCCGACAGTTGCCTTCGACATTCCGCCGTATGACTTGAGCTCGTCCGCTCCTTCTCCCGTGAGATACTGAAGTACTGCGCGAAGATCGGAGAAATCGAGAAGCAGCAGGCCTTTGTCGTCGCAGTATTTGAAAACGAGCGAGAGGACGCTCGCTTGAGTCGGGTTGAGCCCGAGGACCTTGGCGAGCAGAAGCGGCCCGAATGACGATACCGTCGCCCGCAGCTGTGCGCCTTTTGCGCCAGTGAGACTCAGAAATTCGACAGGAAATCCGGACCCCTTCCAGTCATATCCGGTCTCTTTTGCCCGAGTCGTGATCCGGTCGCCGCTTTCACCGGGAGCACCGAGCCCGGACAAGTCGCCCTTGATGTCAGCGACAAATACCGGGACTCCAGCGGCTGATAGTTGCTCGGCGATGAGCTGGAGCGTGCGAGTCTTTCCCGTGCCCGTCGCTCCGGCGATAAGGCCATGCCGGTTCACCATCGAGATGGGAATTGAAACGAGCGGCGCAGGATCGCACTCACCGTTGTGAATGACTGCGCCCAGTGTCACCGAGTTTGCCGTCGTCGGAAATGCGGCGCGCGCCGCGTCCATCACCTTTGAATCCATTGTTTATTTGATCCTCGACTTGTTTCCCTGCCTGACAATTCCGCAGCGTGCGGGAGAGTATCATTGGCACATCGTATGCGCCATAGCACCCGGCCGCGCACGTCTACTGCAATCATTCTACCGTAATTCAACACATGCAAAGCGACTCAGGCATTACCCCCTCCGTCTGGATGGCCACCAGCGATTCTCCCGAGTTGCCGCGGCTTACAAAGGACATTCGCGCAGGTGTGTGCGTGATCGGAGCCGGGATCGCCGGAATGACCACGGCCTATCTCCTGGCCCGTGCTGGACGGGCGGTTGTAGTGATCGATGATGGACCAGTCGGCGGAGGCGAGACCGGCCGAACGACGGCACACCTCACCAATGCGCTCGACGATCGATTCTATCAGATCCAGAAGCTGCATGGACAGACAGGTGCGCAGATTGCCGCCGCAAGCCACACGGCCGCGATAGCGCGCATCGAGTCCATTGCGTCACAGGAGGACATTGACTGCGATTTCGAGCGCGTGGACGGCTATCTCTTTCTTGGCCCCGACACCGAGCGATTCGAGCTGGAGCGGGAGCTCAGAGCGGCGCATCGCGCCGGACTCGACGATGTCGAGCTCGTCGACCGCGCTCCGCCGGAGTTCTGGGATTCAGGACAGGCACTGCGCTTCCCGCGACAGGCACAGTTTCATCCGCTCAAATACCTGAACGGACTTACGAAGGCGATTCTGCGGGACGGCGGGCATATCTATTCGCACGCTCATGCCGCAGAGATCGTCGATGGCGAGCCGTGTCGCGTGACGACGAGCGATGGACATGTCGTCACCGCCGACAATGTCGTCGTCGCAACGAATACCCCTGTCAACGACTGGGTCATTCTTCACACCAAACAGGCTGCATACCGCACGTATGTCATCGGCGCGCGAGTACCTCGCGGTTCGGTGCCCCGCGCACTCTACTGGGATACTGCCGACCCTTATCACTACGTGCGACTTCAGGAAGTGGACTCGCGACTGGATTCTGCGCAGCTCGAGGACATCCTCATCGTTGGCGGCGAGGACCACAAGACCGGCCAGGAAGACGACGCCGACCGACGCTTCAGGGCGCTCGAGGAATGGGCCCGCACCCGGTTTCCGATGGTGAAGTCGATCGACTTCCGGTGGTCGGGACAGGTGATGGAGCCGGTGGATTATATGGCGTTCATCGGAAAGAACCCGGGGACGGACCAGCACATCTACATCGCCACCGGAGATTCCGGAAACGGGATGACGCACGGCACGATTGCCGGAATGCTCCTTACCGACCTCATACTCGGAAGGAAGAATCCGTGGGCCGATCTCTACGATCCTTCGCGCAAGAAGCTCCGTGCGACACCGGAGTTCATCAGGGAAAACCTCAACGTCGCGGCACAATACGCAGACTGGGCGACTGCGGGAGATGTGGATTCAACCGACCAGATCGAGCCGGGGAGTGGCGCCGTCATCAGGCGCGGCGCAAGAAAAGTCGCGGTCTACAAGGACGAGCAGGGCAACGTTCACCTCCGCTCGGCTATCTGCACTCATCTCTATTGTATTGTGGACTGGAACTCGATGGAGAAAACCTGGGACTGTCCGTGTCATGGATCGAGGTTCGATCCCTACGGCAAGGTCGTGAACGGGCCGGCTATTGCTCCTCTGCCCGAGGTCGAGCCGTAACGCCCATCGTCACGATCACCTCGTGAGGCTTTCCATCGCTCCCGAGTGGAATGGCGCCGTTCACCGGGCTTCCATCGAGAGTGACTGACTCAATTCCCTTCTGCACGCCCGAAGGATTGCGGACTACTATCGTATACAGGCTGTTCCCGTGTCTGTACTCGACCGAGAATTCCTTCCAGTCGGACGGAATGCACGGATTCATCTCCAGCGTTTCCGCGCGCTTCGTGAATCCCAGGATCGCCTCGAGCCCCACGCGATAGAGCCAGCTCGCAGAGCCCGTATACCACGTCCATCCCCCGCGGCCTACGTGTCCTTCTGTTGTGTATACGTCGGCCGCAACGACGTACGGCTCGACTTTGTACCGCGCGACGTCCTCCGATGTCAGCGCATGCGTCACCGGATTGATCATGCTGTACAGATGCATCGCGCGATCGCCATCGCCCTGAAGTGCAGTCGCAAGCACCGCCCACAATGCAGCGTGCGTGTATTGCGCACCATTTTCCCGCACGCCCGGCAGATACCCCTGGATGTAACCGGGATCATGTGAGCCGCGATTGAAGGGTGGAGTGAGAAGCATGATGAGTCGCCCGTCCTCATGAACCAGATGCTTGTTCAACGAGGTCATTGCAGCTTGTGCACGTCCCGCTTCTCCGGCGCGTGAGATCACGCTCCAGCTCTGCGCTATCGAATCGATCTTGCACTCGTCGCTTTCAGTCGAGCCGAGTGGCGCGCCGTCGTCATAGTATGCGCGGCGGTACCAGCTGCCGTCCCACGCCGATGCCTCGACTGCCTTGTTGTACCGGTCGGCATTCGACCTCAGCTCCGTGGCCATCTCGCTGTCACCACGGCGCTCCGCATGCTCGGCAAACTTTCGAAGGGCAGTAATGAGGAACCACGCGAGCCACACGCTTTCACCCTTGCCGTGAACTCCCACGCGATTCATGCCGTCGTTCCAGTCTCCCGATCCGATGAGCGGAAGGTCGTGCTCGCCGAACGTGCATGCACGCCGCAGTGCTCGGACACAGTGATCGTACACAGGTTCGACCTTCTCCGAGATCGCAGGCAGGTCGTACACTTCGTGCTCGTCGGCGGCGAGCGGGCGCATCGTGAGGTACGGCGCCGGTTCGTCGAGAACTCCGGCGTCACCCGTGAGATCGATGTAGTGGTTTACCACAAAAGGAAGCCACGCCAGGTCGTCAGAGAATCGCGTGCGCACGCCGCGTCCGCTCTGCGGGTGCCACCAGTGCTGGACATCCCCTTCCTCGAACTGACGGGCGGCACATCTCACGATATGCTCTCGCGCCAGCTGCGGCTCTGTGTAGGTGAAAGCCATCACATCCTGCAGCTGGTCCCGGAATCCGAACGCACCGCTGGACTGATAAAGTGCCGACCGGGCCCACATGCGGGATGAGAGTGCCTGGTACAGCGACCACTGGTTCAGAATTACGTCGAATGCCGGATCAGGGGTTTTTACTTGTATCGTTCCGAGCCGGTTTCGCCACACCTGCGCAGCATGATCGAGCGCGTTGGCGGCGGCCGAGGGATTTGCATATTTCCGGAAAAGCTCCTTAGCGGCTTCGGCATCCTCGATCGCTCCGAGCAGCAGCACAATCTCGCGTGTTTCGCCTGGTGAAAGCGTGATCTGAGTCTGAAGCGCCGCACACGGGTCGATTGTGTCGCCCGTTTCGTCACTGAGCTCCTGGCGTTTCATTGCAGCCGGAGCAGATGCTGTTCCGTTCCGGCCAAGGAATTCGCGTCGTGCCGCGGTATACGAGGACGCTTTTTCGCTCATTGCGGAAAACGCCACACGCGAAGAAAAAATTGGATCGTAGAAGTTGCGTGCGAGCATCACGTGGCTGTCTTCCACCATCTCAGTCCGCACATACTCTTTCGTCTTCTCGCGGTCCACTCCGAGGACCCACTCGACATAGCTCGTGACAGTGAGTCGTCGCGAAGCGCCGGAGTTGTTCGTGATTCTGAGAATTTGAACTCTGACAGGATCCGTTTCGGGCATTCCCATGCGCAGTGACGTCGCAACGCCGTTGTGCGAATGCTCGAATACAGAGTAGCCGGCGCCGTGCTTCACCGTGTAGGGCGTGCGCTCCCGAATCGGCTCGGGCGTTGCGGTCCACAATTCGCCGGAGTCGTCGTCGCGGAGGTAGATGCAGTCGCCGGGGGTGTCGCGCACCGGATCGTTCTGCCATGGCGTCAGCCTGAAGAAGTAGCTGTTCTCGGCCCACGTGACTCCGGCTCCGCTTTCACTGACAATGAACCCCGCGGCTGGATTTCCGACGACGTTGATCCACGGCGCCGGCGGGAGAGTGCTGTCGCTGAGCCTGATCTCGTATTCATGATTGCCGTTGAACCCGCCAAGACCGTTGAACATCGTGAGATCGTCTCCTGCCTGAGGAGATGATTCCGAAATGTCAGCAGATCCTTTCGCGGGAATCTTCGACACGCCCACACCGTCGTCTCGCGCATTGTCGTCAGCTTCAATCGCCGACAGCATCGGTATCGGAGCGAGCGCTGCATAGCTGTCTTCGACGTTCGGAAATTCGAGGAAGTTCCCCAGCCCGAGTCCGTCGCAGTCCACCTGGATCCGAGCCAGCGCGTGGAGGAGCGTGATGTCTTCGGGCTTCAGGACATCCGCGCGGCGGATGAACACTCCGCCTGGACGATCGAGCAGCCCTGATTCGCTCGAGGCCATGATTGTCGTGAGCAGCTCGTCGTTCAGCTCCTGGAGGTATGTCGGCGGATGTTCGTTGAGAATCACTAGATCCGAGACGAGGCCTTTCATTCTCCAGTAGTGGTGCACCTTGAGCAGCTGCCGCACGCTTGGGAGCCCGTCGGCGGTCGCCAGCGTGGCGAGAAGAATCGGCCAGTCACCGGAGATTCCAAGTCCCCACAGTGCCTGCTGCCCGAGTTTGTTCTCCTCTCCCTTCGCGGCGAGGCCCTTGAATCCGGGATGAGCGTAAAGAAGATGTCCGGCAAGCTCCTGGTAGAGCGCGGCGTCAGCCGGTGCAATACCGAGCTCGCGCAGCTCCGCCTGTGCATGCGCCCATGAGAGATCCAGCGCGCGTCGCGCACTGTAGGGATCATGATAGAGGTCGGCCATCTGCACGGCCTGTTCGCGATCCTCGGCATAGAATGTCGTGAACGTGACCTTCGCCGATCTCCCTGCGGGAATCGTCACCCGTGTCCGAAGAGACAGGATCGGATCGAGCACCGCCCCTACGGAGCCCGAGAGATCTCCGGGATTTTCCATCGCGATGGGATCACGCGCGGACCTTCCCCGCCCGATGAATCGCGCACGGTCTGTCTCGCACGTGATATTTCCCGACGCATCGGCAGTGGCCATCACGTGGCCGCACCAGACGGGCTTGTCTTTCGCCGAGCGCGGGCGTCGCATTGCCAGCAGCGCGGCGCTTTCCGGCAGCCACTCGGTCTGCACGAAAAGATTTCCAAACGCCGGATGTGCGCGATCGGAGTCAGCGGAGGCAAGCACTACTTCCAGGTAGCTCGTAAGCTCGATCTCGCGCGTTGTCGAGGAAGTGTTGATCAGCGTGATGCGCCGCACTTCGGCCGCTTCCCCGGGGGCAACTGCGATCTCCATCGTCGTCTCGATCTCGCCGTCACGCCGATGAAACGTCGCTCGGTCGCTTGCGAACAGAACGCGATACCACTCCGCTTCGGCGCACACCGGCTGATGGCCTGCCGACCATACGCGTCCGACGGTGACGTCGCGTACGTAGCACCATTGGCCATAGTCATCGCGGGTCCCGTCGTTGCGCCAGCGATTGATAGCAGTGTCACCGTACCTGCTTCCTCCGCTGCCGGCATTGCTCACTATCGTGGTGTACGGAAGGTTGCCCAGCAGGCTTACACGCGGTTGCGGTGTGTTTGCCGTGTCGATTTCCCGAACCGCCGGCTTGTCCATCTCGGTGGGCACCCGCATCGGCTCATCGCCATGCTCGACGTCCTGAAGGACCAGTCGCCGCGGAATCCTCTCCTGAAGGATCAGCTCGGCTGACCTGACGAGCGCATCGGTGTGAAAGCGACGCTGCCATATATTGCCGTTCAACGCGTTATCGAACGCGACGATGCTCATTCCGATGTGATGCGCCATGTAGGCGTTGATCACGGCACGCTTGCTTCCCGGAACCGGACGAGTGTAGTCGATGGCGTCGCGAAACCCGTACGGCCCGAGTGCACCTTCCGCCTCGAGAAGGGCAAGATTGCGAACCGACTGATGCGGCTCGACCATCATCGCCAGCGCCGTTGCATACGGCGCAATGACGAGGTCGCGGCTGAGGCCACGCTTGAGGCCGAGATCGGGAACGCCGAATCCGCGATACTGATAGGTGTGTACCCGATCTCTGACGTTGTACGCAGATTCCGAGATTCCCCAGGGAACGTTGCGCTCGGCTCCATAGGAAATGTGCCGTCGTACTGCGCCCTGATGCGTCTGGCTGAGAAGCGTCGATGGAAAGGTTCGAAGCACCAGGGCAGGCATGAGATACTCGAACATGCTGCCGCTCCACGAGATCAGCGTTCGCGTTCCGCCGGCGACGGTGAGTGAGCGTCCGAGCCTGAACCAGTGATCGACCGGTACATCGTTCTTCGCGATCGCGATGAATGATGACAGCCTCGCCTCCGAGGCGAGCAGATCGTAGTACGAGTTGTCGAAGTTGTTCGCCGCCGGATGATAGCCGATCGAAAAGAGCTTTCGTCTGTCGTCGAAGAGAAACTTGAAGTCCATCTCCAGCGCATATTCCCGCGCACGCTCGGCAATTGCTTTCAGACGGTGCCTGTCTGCGTCGGTCGGATTCAGCTGGCCGATCGCTTCGAGACAGGCCTGCTTCACCGCGATCAGGTGACCGGCGAGATTGCCGCTGTCCACTGTAGAGATGTATGACGGCTCGAGCACATGCAGATCGCGCAGGTCATACCAGTTGTAGAAGTGGCCGCGATACCTGCGCATTCGCTCGAGTGAGCGGAATACTTTCTCCAGCCTGTCGATCATCGAATCCAGATTGATGAATCCGAGATCCCGCGCCGATATGATCGACATCAGCTGAAGGCCGATGTTGGTCGGAGATGTGCGCGGAGCGATTATCGGGTCGGGATCTTCCTGGAAGTTGTCGGGCGCGAGCCACTGTGTGTGCTCGCTGACGAACTGCTCGAAGAACTGCCAGTGGAGACGGGCATATCGGAGCGCAGCCTGCCTCTCCACTTCCGTCAGCTTGAGCTCCGTCGGCGTGGCCGGGTCACTCAGGCGATGCGCAATGCCGGGCGAGACCAGCCACAGCGCGAGCAGGGGCACTGTCGAGGCGAAGAGGACGAGCTCGCTCGTCCGATCCATTCCCTGTGCAATCAGCGTCACGAAGATGAGGACGGTCAGCGTCACCGCTGCGACCGGCCACATTCTTCTCCACACTTCGCGCTGCGAGCCGACAGCCATCGAGCGCTCCACCTGCGATGCCGTCTGCCATTCGAGAAGATTCCGTCTCGTGAACCAGAGGCGGATCAGCGTTCGAGCTATGGCATCGGCGCTTACGGCCGCCTGGTGTGGGAGAAATGCGACAGCAAGTGCCCATTGCTGCGCATTCACTCCTACATCGCGGAATACTGCTGCGTAGTACGCGAGCCACGACTGGTCTCTTGGAGGTCGCAGCATGGACAGAAAGAGCGAGAAGACCCACGGCGCTGCGACAGCCGCAAGCACCACTGCAGTCCATAATGCCGGCGAGCCCGGAAGCCAGAACCATCCAATGATGAGCAGGAGCAGCTGCGATATCTCGACAAGGCTGCGCCGCAGGTTGTCGAAAATCTTCCAGCGCGATACAGCAGACAGCCTGTTGCGTGTAATTCCTTCCGGCCCGGGCACGTTCTTGCCCAGCCACCTGAGCAGCTGCCAGTCTCCGCGAATCCACCGGTGCTTCCGGCGCGTGTATGTGAGATAACGCGCAGGATAGTCGTCGTAGACTTCGATGTCGGTGAGAAGGCCGGCTCGTGAATACGCTCCCTCGATGAGATCGTGACTGAGGAGTGTGTTTTCCGGAAACCGGCCGTGTGTCGCCTGCTCGAACGCATCGACATCGTATATGCCCTTGCCCGTGAAGCTTCCTTCTCCGAAAAGATCCTGATAAACGTCGGAGACCGCGGTCGTATACGGATCCACGCCCGGGTGTCCCGAATGAACCGCCGCAAAGCGTGACTTGTGAGCGCTCGTGAGGGACACCCCGACTCGCGGCTGAAAAATTCCGTAGCCTCGTACAATACGTTCCAGCTGTGGATCGTATTCCGCCTTGTTCAGCGGATGAGCCATTGCGCCGGTCAGCATCTGCGCCGCATCGCGCGGAAGCACGGTATCGGAATCGAGAGTGATTACATAGCGTGCTTCAAGCAGTCGGCTTACATCCCCGACGACGGTGGAGAATGCATCGCTCGCCTGACCCCGGATGAATCGGTTGAACTGTCCGAGCTTCCCGCGCTTTCGCTCCCATCCCATCCAGACGCCCTGCTTTTCGTTCCAGTAGCGCTTGCGATGAAAGAGGTTGAACGCGTCACCATTCGGCCCGCTGTATTTGCGGTTGAGCTCGTCTATCCCGCTGATTGCCGCCTGAAGAATCTCATCGTCACCGGGCTTGGTCTCTGCATCGGCGTCGGTGAAGTCGCTCAGGATTGCGAACGAAAGATTCGAATCCCTGTTGGCGAGGTACTGCACTTCGATGTGCTCGAGTGCTTCGCGTACCGCTCTCACACTTCCGAACAGCGTCGGCACTACGACCGCGGTGCGGAACTCATCGGGTATTCCACCTTCGCGGAATTCCATCTTCGGCAGAAGGTGCGGCGGCATCAGCAGGGTCACGAGCTGGTTCACCACACTGATCGCGATCTCGTTCATCGGGATCAGCGCGAACAGGAGCACTGCTCCCTCTTCCAGCAGGTTCTGGATCGGGACAAGTGACAGAAGGCCGGCAAGCAGCAGTATCGTCACAGCGGTGATCGCACCGAAGTACAGGCCGGTAGGATGCCGCTGCGTCCACCTGTACACGCGCTCTCTGAACGGAGGCGTGTAATCCGTAGCCGCTTCGAGCTCGAGCCTTCCTTCGTCGATCAGGTAATAACCGATGTGAGAGCGGCGCTCGTCGCCTTTGCCGTGAGCCTGAACGCAAAGTCCGAGGGCGATGTTGGCGATTTCCTCTTCCGGTTTTTTCGTCTGCTTGGCGATGTGCTCGACGACATGCCGGTAGTGATCGCGCGTTCCGAACGCCATCCCGGCGTAATGTCCCGAAAGATCCTTGCGCAGAATCTTTTCCGTCGCGCTTTGCGACTCGACGAATTCCTTCCAGTCGAGCCGCGCGATCGCCCTGAGGCTTGTAATACAGTTGGAGACGGTGATCTGCGTCAGCGCGATCATTCTGTTCGATCGCGTCACCGCCACTTCAGCACTTGGTCCGTCTTCCGCGATCCACTGCTCGAGCCACACGAGCGGCGTGAAGTTCACCTGGTATCCACGGATCTGGTGAAGGAATCGCGCGACAAAGGTGGGCGTGAACGGCGGGTGATCGTCGATAAACCGGTCCAGCGCGGCAGCGAGAGCTTCCGGTGACTCGTTGTTGGCAGCCATGATCTGCGCCGCCAGACGGTCCGCTTCCTCGACCTCATCGAGTCGTGCCTTCACCCGCAGGGACATTCGCCGGATGTTCTCGACGAGTCCCAGCCTCAGCATCGTCGGAATCGCCCACAGCTCGCCCATCGACAGCGACGCGACTTTCTGATACTCGCGCACGAACAGCGTGATGTTCTCGAGCGAGAGGTGTCCTTCGGTGTGAGCTATCAGCTCGATCGCGACGTCGTAGACGCGTGGATATTCGGCGAGTGTTCCGTTCGCGAGCTTCGGAAGCTCCTGATAGTAGCCGCCCGGAAGGTTCGTCCTGATTTCGCGAATGTGTTCCTGGACGATGTATGAATTGTCCAGCAGCCACTCACCTGCAGGGCTGATGTCTACACCACGCTCGGCCGCGTCGGTGAGTCGGTCGTGTGCTTCCTTTAGAACTCCGCGTGTGTCGTCGAGGCGGCCGAGTAGCGGGCCGTGACCGCGCTGCTTTTTTGGCGGGAGAAGCTTGTGCTTGCGGGCGATGTTGCGGGCATGACGCGCGAGGCGATCGGCGCCGAACACCTCCCCCCTGATTGGTCCGACGAGCTTTCGCTCTCCGTCATCCTTGAGACGAAAGAAACGGAGAAGCCTGTTCTGCGACTTTTCGGAAGGGATTACTGTTGCCACTGATCAGACCGGAAACCGAGCAGAACACCTCGACCAGGCGGACGAGGTGTTCCACATGCGGCGGAGAAATCTACTGTCCGCTGGAGCTCTTCTTGACTTGCTCCCGGTATTCCGGACTGGCGTAGATCGCAACCTCCACTCGTCGGTTCAGCTGCTTGCCGGCTTCTGTATCGTTTGTGGCAACCGGCTCTGACTCACCACGTCCTGACGTCGAGATGCGGCTTGCCGGAACTCCCTGCGACTGCAGGTAGGCAGAAGCTGCGTTCGCTCTGCGCTGGGAGAGACCCATGTTGTACGCGTCGTCGCCCTGGCTGTCAGTGTGTCCGACGATCAGCAGGTTCGAGTTTCCGAACTTCTTCAGGCTGCGTGCAAGCTCCTGAAAATTCGCTGCAGCGTCCGGGCGAATCCTGTCGGAATCGAAGTCGAACAGCAGTCCCGACTCGAACGTCACCTGGATTCCTTCGCCCACGCGCTCGACTTTCGCGCCGGGAATTGACTGATCGAGCTCCTTCGCCTGCTGGTCCATCTGGTGTCCGATGATCGCGCCTGCAGCGCCGCCGACCACCGCACCGATGATCGCGCCACGCGCAGTCGATCCGGTCTGGTTGCCGATCACGCCGCCGATCGCGGCGCCGGCCCCTGCGCCGATCACGGCCCCTCGCTCTTTCTGGCTCATGCTCGCGCATGCCGCTGATCCGAGTGTTGCGGCAGCGAGCAGCACGGCTACAGCTCTTCGTCTATTGGTATTTGTCATAGTCATCCTTCGGCCTTCTTGTCCTGTTCCGTAATGAATTCCTCTTCCGACATGGGGTCGGCCTTCTTCTCCTGTTCCGAGCTTGTCAGCTCGTGCTTCTCCTCCTGATATATCCCCTCGTCCTCGGGCCGGAACTTCTTGTCCGTTCCAACCGTGTCGCGGACCTGGTGGAAATGTGTTGATTTAGGCATTAAGGCCTCCATTTGAGTGTGCAGCCCTTGATGCAATTACAGGAATCATGCCGAATTCAATGTCCATTTTTCGGTGGAAGCGGTGAAAAACGGCTCTAAATTCAGCCCCATGATACAGACCACCCCACTTCCCTCGAGCGACACCATGTACCGCGCGCTGTCGGAGCGTGACGGCTCGTTTGACGGTGTCTTTTTCGCCGCAATCAGAACTACTGGCATTTTCTGCCGGCCGACCTGCTCAGCGAGAAAGCCACGCCCTGAAAACGTCGAGTTCTATCCAAGCGTTCGCGACGCACTCGTCGCCGGATACAGGCCGTGCCTGCGCTGCAACCCGATGCAGCCCGAAGGAGCTGCCCCACAGTGGATCGAGAAGCTGATCCAGCGCGTCGAGCAAAACCCATCGAAGAGATGGAAGGACGCCGATCTTCGCGCTGAGGATCTCGACCCCGCCCGGGTGAGAAGATGGTTCCTGAGGCATCACGGCCTCACCTTCCAGGCATACCAGCGGGCGCGGCGCCTGGGCCTCGCCCTCGGACGAATCCGCCAGGGTGAAAAGTGGGAGGGAGTAGGCTACACCCACGGATTCGAGTCGGCGAGCGGTTTTCACGAGGCTTTCGCCCGCACGTTCGACGCGAAGCCGAACCGGGCAGGAGAGCTCTCGACCGTGGTGACCACGCGGATCCTGACTCCCCTCGGCCCGATGATCGCCGGCGCAACCGGAGACGGAATCTGCCTCCTCGAATTCGCCGATCGCCGGATGCTGGAGATGCAGCTGGATCGTGTGCGCAAATGGTTCGGCGCGGCCCCTGTCCCCGGGTCGAACCATCATATCGAAAAGCTGAAAGGCGAGTTAGATAATTATTTTACTGGATCGCTCACCAGATTCACCGTCCCGCTGCTCCTCAAGGGAACCGAGTTCCAGATGGCCGCCTGGAGACAGCTGCTGGAGATTCCGTACGGAGAGACGATCAGCTACGAGCAACAGGCTCGCGCCATTGGCCGCCTCGGCGCACAACGAGCGATCGGAAAGGCAAATGGCGACAATCGCATTGCGATCGTCATCCCCTGCCACCGCGTCGTCAGACAGAACGGAGACCTCTGCGGATACGGCGGCGGACTCTGGCGAAAACAGTTTCTCCTGGACCTGGAGAGAGGCCGCCGCGCTCCGCTCCTACCGCTTTGATGGGTCCGACTTCCACACCTGGTAGGAGTACGCAAACAGGAAGATCGTGATCGCCACGGCGGCCACGACAAGCACCCAGATGGCGATCTCCGGCGCCAGGAACGTCGACACCACCATCAGCAATCCGAGTGCGACGAAAAGATTGCCGCCAACCTTGTGCGTGCGCTCCCACGATAGATCACTCGTGAGCGTCCATGGGGTTCTGATGCCGATGAACCAGTTGGGATGCGCACGCGGGATCATCAACCCCATGATCGCGATGAACACACCCACTGCCGGCATTATCACACGGTCCATTCGCACGGGACTTCCGGTCGCCGCCAATAGCGTCACCGCATGTATTCCAAGCATGAACGCGAGAATCAGGACGATGAGTCCGTCGTACATTCCCGAGAATTTCGCGTAGTTCGCCCTGCGCGGATCCACATGCGGAAGCGCTCGCATGACAAACCATACCAGCGCCATCATCAGCGGCAGCAGCCAGGCACCCCAGAGACGGCTCGACCAGTCATTCGGCTCACCTGTTGCGCTCCAGTGAGTCGGCATCTGCTCCGGAAGCTGCGGATATGCCACGATCGAAGCAATCACTGCAGCGACGACCAGCAGCAGCGGAATCCATTTGCGCATCATGCCTCCCCTTTTTTCTGGCTTTTCAGTGAAAAGAGCGCGAGCAGAATAGCACCGCACGTAACAGCCGCATCAGCGATGTTGAACGTCCAGAATCGCGCGTCGCCAATTCCGACGTCGATGAAATCCACAACTCCGCGATGCGATATCAACCTGTCGGTGAGATTGCCGAGTGCCCCGGCGACGACGAGCCCGAGCGAAAGCCCAGTCAGCCTGTCGGCCGGCGGAGTACGATGATACAGGATACCGAGTACGGCGAGAACAGCCGCTGCCGTAACTGTGAATCCAACTCGCGAGTAGGAGCCCAGCGACAAACCCATTGCCGCATCCCGGTTGTACGCGAGAGTGAAGCGAACCACATCGCCAATGATTCGATGCGGAACATGCATCGGCGTGAGATGAGACTCGGCGAGCCGTTTCGTGATGAAATCGACGGCATAGACAATTACGAGCGCGGGCCAGAACGCTCCTGCCTTAGGTGACATGAGCAGGAGAATAACACCGGAAAACGACGAAGGCCGCCAGTTTTTTCTGACGGCCTTCGTCGATCAGAGCATCACGTGTCGCGCGCTTCGTCGTCGGCTTTTGTCTTTCTGATGACGATTTCCTGGTCGGATCCCGGCCGCCTGACGATTATTTCCTGGTCCGCCACGATCGGTACCGTGACTTCGTTGTCTCCAACGCGCGGCATCGTGCTCGCACCCACATCCGACGCATCGACCCGCGACGGATCTACCTCGGCCTTGCGGGACCACATGCGCGTGTCGTCGTAGATCTCATCCTTGTAGTAATCCGCGGGAACGCTTGCTGCCGTCGCGCCGTAGTAGTTGCGCAGCGATGTCTCGTAGTCGCGGGTGATCGGACCGCGCTTGTATGCAGGCGCTCCAGTAAGGCCCTGAGCCGGAAGCCGCTCTATGAGGACGTCGTGTCCATCTTCCTTGAGTCGCGCAGTTCCGATCGGAACAAGGATGTGCCTGTCGTCGTCGATGCCCAGCGCCTTCCCGTCGACCTTCACTTCCATGTACCGGACGCGTCTCTCGACAGGATCCACAATGAGCTCTTCAACCTTTCCTATCTTCCTGTCGTCGGGAGTGCGAACCTCCCATCCGCGAATGTCGTGATCGCCTTGCGCGACCTGGAATCCCTTGAGCTCTTCCAGTCTCGCCAGTCTGATATCCTCGTCCTTGTGCATCGCCAAGCCTCCTCTGGTGCCTCTATGGAGTGCGTGTTGTGTCGGCAGCCGAATCCGCGACTGTGGCAGCTGGAGCCCCGGTAGTCTCCGTTCCGCTCGAGCGGTTCGACCACAGCCACCATCCGATTATCGCCGCGACGACAAGCAGGAGCAGGATCAAGATCCATGGCGCCCCCCGTTTTTTTTCTTCGATCCTGATTTCCGCCACGCTCCCTCCAGTGCCGATTGTGAAGTCCCGCACTCGGTGCTGCAACGTCTGTTCCGCA
Organism: Gemmatimonadaceae bacterium; assembly: GCA_036398255.1. GTDB lineage: Bacteria > Gemmatimonadota > Gemmatimonadetes > Gemmatimonadales > Gemmatimonadaceae > UBA4720. The sequence goes on from DASWQD010000291.1 coordinate 22,718, forward strand.
AGGCGCCGGCGAGTGTAAGGGATTCCTCCACCAAATAGCAGGCACCCTCCGACAGAGGGCAGGGCCGCCGGTCGTGAAGTTGCAGTCATGCGGGAATCACCTCTCATTCGCCTTTTCTCCACCGCCCTGTTCGCGTCGACTCTTCTCGCCGCCACCGGTGCAGCTCAATCGACTGATCTTCCTTTCCGGGTCGGCGAAAAGCTCACCTACCGCGTCAGCGTCGCGAAGATGGGAACCGTGGGGACCGGGTCCATGTGGATCGAAGGTCCCGTGGACATCCGCGGAACCTCCACCTGGCTTCTGCGCTTCGACTTCGCGGCGGGATTCGGCCCGATGAAAGCAGTGGACCGAACATCATCGTGGCTCGATCCGGTGCGAATGGCCGCTCAGAGATACATCAAGCACGAGAAGCACGTTCTCTCGAAGCGGGAGGAGAGAGTGGAAATCTTCGCCGCCGATCGGCGCTGGACGGGATCGAACGGCGAGTCGGGCGTGAGCCCGAGCAGTGAGCCGCTCGACGAGCTCTCCTTCATGTACTTCATCCGCACACTTCCTCTGATTCCCGACAGTGTCTACAGCTTCAACCGGCACTTCGATCTGTCCCGCAGCCCCACGACCCTCAGAGTAGTGCGAAGGGAAATCGTGAATACGCCGGCGGGTCGTTTTGCGACAATCCTCGTGGAAATGCGTGTGCGGGATTCCCGCCGCTACAAGGGAGAAGGAGTGATTCGCCTCAACCTCTCCGATGATGCGATGCGAATCCCCGTGCGCATCGAGAGTACAATGCCGTTGGTGGGAACAGCGGTGATGACGCTGGACAGCTACAACAACCCAGCAGAAGCGGCATTGGCCAGGCTTTAGTTAGACAATTATCTAATCACCCATGCTGATCCCGGTGGCCCGGGCGGCTACGACGATGTCGTGCGACGGATCCACCCGCTTCTCCTCCCTGATCACGTCCTCGATCGGCACGGTGACCAGATGCGGTGACTGAAGAGCCACCATCTCACCCCACTTCTCGTTCGCGATGGCCGTTATCGCTGCAGCGCCGAACCGCGCGGCGAGCAGGCGATCATAGCCGGTTGGCGCACCGCCGCGTTGGAGATGTCCAAGCACGAGCGACCGGCATTCCTTTCCCGTTCGCTCGTGGATATCGCGCACCAGATTTTCGACGACCTTTCCGGCGTGAATCTCCCTCTTCGGCAGGGGATGGGTTCCGGTACTGGTGATATCGGTGATCGGATAAGCGCCCTCCGCAGCAACGACTATCGAAAAATTCTGCCCTGCCCTGTCACGCCGCTCGATTTTCTCGCAGACCTTGTCGATGTCGTACGGAATCTCCGGTATCAGTATGACGTCAGCCGTCGCAGCGACTCCGGCGTGCAGCGCGATGAATCCCGCATGCCGCCCCATTACCTCCATCACTATCACCCGGTCGTGACTCTCCGCGGTTGTGTGCAGCTTGTCGATCGCTTCGATGGCAGTGTTCACCGCGGTGTCGAATCCGAATGTCGTAATCGTCTGGCTCACGTCGTTGTCGATCGTCTTGGGAACCCCGACAATCTTGAGGCCCCGCCTCACGAGCTCGAGGCCGATTCCGAGAGTTCCATCTCCACCGATCGCAATGAGCGCTTCCAGGCCGAGCTTCCGGACATTGGCGATCAGCTCCTCCGAGCAGTCCTTCTCTACTATCGATCCGTCAGCGGCACGCACCGGAAAGCACAGCGGATTTCCCCGATTGGTCGTGCGAAGGATCGTTCCACCGAGGTGCGCGATTCCGCTCACCGAAGAGCGCGTGAGAGGCATGATGTCCGGCGTGCCGAGCAGCCCGGCGAAACCGTGACGGATTCCCAGGACTTCCCAGCCGCGATTGACTGCGGAAAGCACCGCCGTTCGGATGACCGCGTTCAGACCCGGCGCATCGCCTCCGCCGGTGAGCAAGCCAATCTTCATCGTCGAATGGAGAGCATGTAAAAGAAGAATCGGGCGGAAGAGCCAATGTTCGGCTTTCCCGCCCGATTGTCCAGTTTTGGTTGCATCGAATGGCCAGGGACGGAATCGAACCGCCGACACGCGGATTTTCAGTCCGCTGCTCTACCAACTGAGCTACCTGGCCTGTCGTGAGCGCAATGTAATTCTGCGCCGGTGACGCTGGAACCCCTCGTACCTTGGCCGCGCACACGCCGGTACGGCTCGTGCGCTGCACTCTCCACCCCTTACTTTTTACTGCGGAGAATCGATGAGCAAATTGCTGCGCGGCATTGCCGCTGGATACGGCGCAAGAAAACTCACCGGCGGCTGTGGCTGCATGGGCATTATCGTCTTCATCATTCTGTGGTACCTCCTCGGCAACTTCGGGATCTTCAAGTAGCCGCCCGACCTTCTTCAATAACCTGAATGGACTGGATTACCGACCCTCAAGCCTGGATCGCACTCACTACGCTTACTGCACTCGAGATAGTGCTCGGCGTGGACAACGTCGTCTTCATTTCGATCCTGGCGGGGAAGCTTCCGCCCGAACAGCGGGAGAAGGCCCGTCGTCTCGGACTTGGCCTCGCGATGTTCGTTCGCATTCTCCTCCTGCTCTCCATCGCGTGGGTGGTGAAGCTGACGGCCCCGATCTTCACAGTCCTGAATCAGGAGATCTCGGGGAGAGACCTGATTCTTCTGCTCGGCGGACTTTTCCTCCTCGCGAAGAGCACGCACGAGATGCATGGGCAGCTCGAGGGCGACGAAGGTCATTCCTCCGGTCGTGTTGCGGCCTCGTTCACTTCGGTAATCGTTCAGATCCTGCTGCTCGACATCATCTTCTCCCTCGACTCGGTCATTACCGCGGTCGGCATGGCCGATGACGTAAGCGTGATGATCATCGCTGTCATCGTCGCGGTCGGCTTCATGCTCGTGTTCTCGGGTGCCGTGAGCCGGTTCGTCGACAAGCATCCGACGGTGAAGATGCTCGCCCTGAGCTTCCTGCTTCTGATTGGAGTGAGCCTCGTGGCGGAATCTCTCGAGTTCCACATTCCGAAGGGATACATCTACTTCGCGATGGCGTTCTCGCTCTTCGTCGAAGTGATCAACATCAAGGTGCGGAAATCGAAACAGCCTCCGGTTCATCTCCACGCGGCATACACGGAGGAGAAAGTGTCACCCGGCTGATCGAGTCTCCACAGTGATGATCGACTTGATGCCGCCGCGCAGGTTGAAGTCGCCGACGACTTTCATCCATTTCGGCTGAACCGCAGCTACCAGATCGTCGTAGATGCGGTTCACCGCGCGCTCGTAGAAAATTCCGTCGTTCCGGAAGCTCCACAGGTAGAGCTTGAGGCTCTTCAGCTCCACGCAAACGGCGCCCGGGTTGTAGGTGATGCGAATGATCCCGAAATCCGGGGCCCCGCCCTTCAGCAGTGCGAGCTCCTCCGCATCACTCTCGATTCCGCCGAGCGGGCAGAGTGAGGTGAACTCGTGGCAGTCCATGTGGATTTCGTAGTCGCGATCCGGATACGGATTCGCGAACGTCTCGAGGAGATCGGGTCTGGGCATTACGCAGGAATGTAATTCCTCCGCGTCTCTGTTACTCTGCCTACTCTTCTTTCCTCAGTTTTTTCGACATCTCTTCCAGGATACGCAGCTCTTCGCTGGTCAGGCTTTCGATGCCGTGCTTCGAGATCTTGTCGAGCACCGTATTCAGGCGTTCCGCGGATTGGTCTTCGGAATCACTAGCCGGCCGCGGGATGATCGCTGAGCGCACCGGCTTTGCCACAATCGCGTTGCTCTTCGCGACTACTTCATCGATGCCCTCGGGCCTGTCAGCACGGTCACGATTTCTGGGACGCACACGCGGCACTGCACGGAACGCATCCTCGGGCTCATCGGGAACCGGCGAGACCCAGCGCCGGAAATTGTCCAGGCCACCAAACGCCGAGACCCTGAGGTAGACCCAGCCGAATGCGAGGCCGCCGATATGGGCAAACCACGCGATTCCGTTCCCGCCTCTTGTGGATGAAACTCCCATCGCGATGTTGATTGCGGCAAGCCATATCACGAGCCAGCGCGTCTTCATCGGTATCACACCGAAGACGTACACCTCTTCATCGGGCCAGCGAAGCGCGTAGGCGAGCAGCACTCCCATGATCGCAGCTGACGCTCCGACGAGCTCCGCGGTTCCCTCCAGAAGCAGGTGCGCGATTGCGCCGCCGATGCCGCACCAGAGATAGAAATAGAGGAAGCCGCGCGCTCCCCATACCTGCTCGATTCGCGGACCGAACATCCACAACGACAGCATGTTGAACGCCAGATGCCATAGTCCTCCGTGGAGGAACATGTACGTGGCAATCGTCCACCATTTTGTCGGGAACTGCGCAGGGTCGAGGCCGAGCGCATTGAAAACGCTGCCGGCTCCGAAGAGCGTGAGCTGGAGAAAGTACACACCGACGTTCGCCGCTATCAGCCACTGAACGGCTGGCGTCACTCTCGGTTGCGAATGCGATTCGTACGATGTGTCCGGCATGCTCTGGCCCTGCTATGACGCAGAACTCTGCGTCGTTCTCTGCTGACTCTGCTCGCTCTGTTGCTCTGCTTCTACTATAACACGAACAACGTCGTGCGGTTCCTCATTTTTCCGCAGTTTTCACGATCTGCTCACAGAGCTCCGGAAAGCTGATTCCCGCTGCTGCTGCCCCCTGCGGGATGAGACTCAGCTCGGTCATCCCGGGCAACGTATTGGCCTCGAGACAATAGAACTGGCCGCTTCCTCCATCATCATCGGACTCCGACAGCCGAAAATCAATCCGTGCGTATCCCTTGAGCTTGAGCGCATTGAATGCGGCTACCGCCTGCTGTTGAATCAGCAACGTCTGTTCCCGCGAAAGTTTCGCTGGAAACTCCTCAGTCGCCATCCCCGCGGTGTACTTGCATTCGTAATCATAGATCTCGTGTACCGGCTTGATCTCGCCGACCGGCAGGGCTTTGCCGCCGAGGATTCCAACCGTGAGCTCGCGCCCCGGGATGAACTCTTCGATCATCACTTCGTCATCATAGCGCCACGCTTCGGTGATCGCCGCTTCGAGATGCTCCCGCTTCTTGACCACCGTGAGCCCGACTGTGGACCCCTGCTTCGACGGTTTGACGACGACAGGAAAGCCAATCTTGTTCGCAACGTCCTCGACCGAAGCAGGCGCCATCATCCAGTCAGCAGTCTGCACTCCGGCGATTCGGAAGAGCTTCTTCGAGAGATCCTTGTCCATCGCCAGTGCGCTCGAGAGATGCCCGCTGCCCGTATACCTGATGTGAGCCATGTCGAGCAGCGCCTGGATCGTTCCATCTTCTCCCATCCCTCCATGGAGTGCGAGGAACACGACGTCCGCTGTCGACACTTCAGGAAGTGTCTCGAGCCCAGTGAGAAATGAGCCGCCAGTGGTTTTCGCCAGCGTGTCGAGAGTCGGAGGAGCTGTTCCAACTGCGCTCGTGGCGAGTCGCTGCTCCTCTTCTGCGCTGATGATGCCGTTCGAGGGATCGAACGCAATTACGTCGTGGCCCCGCGATCTTAGAGCGAGCACGATTCTTATCCCCGAGGCGAGCGACACGTTTCGCTCGGCTGATTCACCGCCCATCAACACCGTGATTTTCAACTTCCTTGCTCCTACCTGCTCATCATGTAATGCAGCATGTCCGACCGCGTGACTATTCCTGCTATCGTCCCGTTCTTGCGCACGAGCACAGCCGGGTTCGATTTCGACAACAGCTTCACTACGCTTTCGATCGGCTGATCGTCAGCAATCATCGGGAACGGGGAGTCCATGACCTCGCTCACCGTCGCGTCGAGCAACTTCGGATTCTCCAGGCTTCTCTGCGAGAGCGACCAGTCGATCACCGACCCCACGCAGTTGTCGCCATCCATCACCGGCAGCTGGGAGATGTCGTGCAGTGACATGAGACCCAGAGCCTGACGGACCGGCGCGCCGGGTGTCGTGCTGATGACAGAGGGAGTCTCGCTCTCCTTCAGCCCCAGTACATGCATGAGCGTGACTCGACCGGTGTCGAGCATCTGGTTCTCGCGCATCCACTCGTCGTTGTAGACCTTCGACAGATATCGCTCTCCGGTGTCGCACAGCACGGTGACGATGAATGCATCGGGATCGTTCACCTCGCGTGCAACCCTCAGCGCGACGTGTGCAATCAGGCCTGACGATCCGCCGACGAACAAGCCTTCCTCTCGCGTCAGCCGGCGCGCCATCGCAAAGGAATCCTTGTCGCTCACTGTCTCGAAGTCGTCGATGACGCTCATGTCGAGCGTTCCCGGAATTTTGTCCTGGCCGATTCCTTCGACTTTATAGGGCACGCCTTCACGGATTTCCTTTCCATCGGTGCGCCAGTAGCTGGCGAGAATCGACCCGACCGGATCTCCAGCGATGATCCTGATTTTCGGATTCTTTTCTTTCAGATAACGACCGACTCCGGTGATCGTGCCGCCGGTTCCCGCTGCGGAGACGAAGTGCGTTATGCGGCCCTCCGTCTGCTCCCACAGCTCCGGACCCGTGAAATCGTAGTGCGCCTGCGGATTTGCGTCGTTATAGAACTGGTCTGCGAGAATGGCGTTGGGAGTTTCCTTCGCGATTCGCTTCGCCATCATCACGTAGCTGTCGGGGTGGTCGGGCGGCACTGCTGTTGGTGTGACGATCACTTCCGCACCGAATGCCTTCAGCAGCCTCACTTTTTCCTGCGACATCTTGTCCGGCATCGTGAACACGCACTTGTAGCCGCGAATCGCCGCAGCGATTGCCAGCGCTGCACCGGTATTTCCGCTTGTTCCTTCGACGATCGTCCCGCCGGCCTTGAGCTTTCCCTCTCGCTCGGCTTTCTCGATGATCGGCATTGCAATCCGGTCCTTCACCGAGCCGCCGGGATTGAAGTACTCCGCTTTTGCGTAGACCGGAGTGCGTATCCCGCGCGTTACCGAGTTGAGACGGATGAGCGGAGTCCACCCGATTGTATCGAGGATGGTCTCATAGGGGTGCCTGTTCCGCTCTGCGGTCATTTCCCGTTCAGCGAGTCGTGCTGGAGGACTTCGCTCCTGAATCTGCCTGCTTCAGGATCGTGTCCCCTGGAAGCGGAGGCGCTTCAGGATGCCTGAAGTAGACAGGAAATAAGATGGAAACGGGGACTGCCTGGCCGCGCGTCTTCGCCGGGATGAATCTCAGGTCGTTCGACCCCCTCACTGCCGCAGAGTCGAGCGGAGGAAATCCCGATGTCTCGGCAACGTGCGTCGACTCGCTGACGATCTGTCCTTCCTTGTCGATGTAGACGCGAAGCGTGACGTTGGCCTGCACCTTCTTCGAGTAGAGCGAAGGAGGATACCGGAAGGGAAGATCCTTGTTGAGCATCACCGGGAGCACGTCCGGTCGCGGGCCGACGCCGGAGAACGCGTCTCCGGTCTGAGCGTCCTTGCTGCACGCCAAGAGCGCTGTCGCAAACATCGCGATCAAAAGGAATCCACTTTTTTTCATCGACATTTCGATAATCTACCCCTGCCTTGCGCGGCTCACGAGGCGATCCAGAAGTGCCAGCGCTTCGAGTGGCGTTGTTTTTTCCGGATCGATTTTCCTGAGCTCGTCTACCACCGGATGGTGTGCTCCGCCAAATAAAGTCAACTGATCGGGAGCCGCCTGGCCCTTGCCCGCCGTCTGTCCGCCACTTCTTCGCCCTGTAGTCCCGCCAAGTGCGGTCACTATTTGCTCCCCTTCGAAGAGTGCGAGCAATTTTCTCGCCCTCTCGAGAACCGCCGGCGGCAGCCCTGCAAGGCGCCCCACCTCAATTCCATACGATCGATCGGCACCGCCGGCAACGAGCCGGTGGAGGAACAGCACTTCATCTCCCGCTTCCTTCACTTCCACACTATAGTTGCATGCTGATACTAATTCATCTGTGAGCTGCGTCAGCTCGTGATAGTGGGTTGCGAACACCGTCTTGCACCTGATCCTGTCGTGTAGGTACTCGCTCACTGACCACGCAATCGACACTCCGTCGTAGGTCGAAGTGCCGCGGCCAATCTCATCGAGCAGCACGAGACTTTTCGACGTAGCCGTATGGAGAATTGCGCTCGTCTCCGACATCTCCACCATGAACGTCGACTGCCCGCGAACCAGGTTGTCGCTTGCGCCGACTCGAGTGAACAGCCGATCCACAATTCCGATCCCGGCGGCTGATGCCGGAACGAAGCTGCCGATCTGCGCCATCAGGACTATGAGCCCGGTTTGCCGCAGGATCGTTGATTTTCCCGACATGTTCGGACCAGTCAGGATGATCATCCTCGCATTTTCCGGAAGTCTGATGTCGTTCGGAATGAACTTCTCGCGCGCCATCATTCGCTCGACCACCGGATGTCGTCCGGCGGTGATCGAGAGATCGAATCCGTTCGTCACTTCGGGACGAACATATCCCTCACGCTCGGCGACTTCGGCGAGACATGAGAGAACATCCAGCTCCGCAGTTATCTGCGCCGCGCACTGAAGTCGTCGTATCTGCGCGCCGACTCTCCTGCGAAGGTCCTCGAACAGCTCACGCTCACGCTGCTCGATCCTCTCGGCAGCAGTCAGAACTTTTTCCTCGTGCTCCTTCAGCGCGGGCGTCACATAGCGCTCGGCACCCGTGAGTGTCTGTCGGCGCTGATAATCAGCTGGTACCAGGTGAGAATTGCTGTTCGTGACTTCTATGAAGTATCCGAAGACCCGGTTGTAGCCGACTTTGAGCGAGTTGATGCCGGTTCGGCTGCGCTCGTCCATCTGGATTTTTGCGATGGCATCCTTGCCGCCGTCACGCAACGAGCGCCATTCGTCGAGAGATGCGTCGACCCCGGCCTTGATGCATATCTCTTCGCCCATCGATATCGGAGGACGGTCCACGATCGTCGCCAGCACGTCAGCAGCGATTTCCGCGCATCCGTCCCATCGCTGCATCAGCCCCGCGAGCGGGCTGCCTGCAACTCCTCCTTCACCAGCAAGTTTTTCGAGCGCTTCGTGCAGCTGGGGAAGACGCGCGACTGAATCGCCCAGCGCACGCAGGTCGCGCGGCGTTCCCCGGCCTGCAGCAGCCTTGCTTCCGAGTCGCTCGATGTCTCGCACTCCGTCGAGTGCGTCTCGAACCGCTTCGCGGCCTATTGGATCACGCGCAAACAGGCCCACCGAATCGAGCCTCGAATCGATTGCAGTCTTTTCAGTAAGTGGGGTGAGTATCCACTGTCTCAGGAGCCGCGAGCCCATCGGGGTCTGAGTTCTATCGAGCACCGACAGCAGCGTTCCACCAGATTCGCCGCCGCGAAGTGACTCGACGAGCTCGAGATTGCGCCGAGTCATCTCGTCGAGCGGCATGGTCCCACCCGGCCTCTCCACTACTGGACGCGAAAGATGTGGCACTCCGCCCGGCTGAAGTTCCCGCATGTAGCGCATGAGCGCCCCGGCAGCAGCGATCGCGGGCGTGTCTTCGTCTCCGATTCCCAGGCCTTCGATCGATGCTACTCCGAAATGCCTTGCCATCTCTGCCGATGCGAGAGCCGGATCGAACTCCCAGGGCTCGCGTTCCGTTACGAGCGCGCTTTCCTCTCCGATGCCCGGCCTTGCTGTCGCGGCTGCATTGCGCGCTGTCAGGATCTCACGCGGAGCAAGGCGTGACATCGCTGCCTCCACGTCCTGCAGGAGTGCCACTATGAGGCGGAACTCTCCAGTCGAAAGATCTGCCGCAGCGATGCCGACTTTTTCTCCGTCAACATGCACCGCACAAAGAAAGTTGTTGCGGGTTTCATCGAGCAGGTCGTCGGCAAACGCCGCTCCGGGTGTGATCGTCTCGATTACTTCGCGACGGACAATTCCTTTTGCCTGCCTTGGATCTTCAGTCTGCTCGCAGATGGCTACACGGTAGCCCTGCTGAACCAGTCGCCGCAGATATTCGCTCGCAGCTTTCACCGGAACGCCGGCAAGAGGCACTTCCGACGAGCCGCCGTTGTTTCTCGAAGTCAGCGTGAGACCGAGCGCTCGCGAAGCGGTCTCGGCATCCTCGTAGAACATCTCGTAGAAATCGCCCATCCGGAAAAACAGGATCGCGTTTTGATGCCGATCCTTGATTTCCCGGTACTGCTGCATCAACGGCGTGGACGTGGCGCGAGTCACTTCACTTCGGCTTGGACCACGAATCCGGTTAGCTGCTTCGCCTTGAGTGATCGCTGTACCGCGCTTGCCTGTGACTGCGTTGCATACTTTCCAATTCGGACCCGGAACGGCGCGGCCGTTCCATCGACACGCGCTTCGTACCCGTTTTTCTTGAGCCGTGCCACCATCGCTTCTGCCTGCGACCTCACATTGTAAGCTGCGACCTGCACGGACCAGACCTTCTCACCGGTAGTAGTGGATGGCGACGGAGCTGGCTCCGCTGCCGGCTTAAGCACTGGCGGTGTCACCCTGACCGGCTCTGCCGCTGGAGGATTGACTCGCTGCGGCAGTACTGGTTTCGCGCTGTCCGCTTGAGGTGCGACCGTCTGCGGTGCCGACGAAACAGGGGCTGGAGGTACCGCAGGTGGAGACGTTGCGGGCTCAGACTGAACAGGCGCCGTGGCCACCGGTGCCGGAGTGAGAGAGACCCCGGCACATCGCTGATTCAGATAGTTGATCTGGTTCCTCAGCTCAGTGTCGGTTTCAGGAGTGCGTGCGAGCGCATCTGCTATCGCGATGCATCCACCCTGAATGTCGTTCTTGTCGAACATGGCTCGCGCCATCCAATAGCCTGCTCTCCCGCGCGCTGGGCTTTCCGGATGTTCCGATGCAAGACGTCCGAGATGTCTCAGTGCTCCATCGTAATTGCCGCGTGCTATCTCGAGCTGCGCCAGCCGGATCAACGCATCTTCGACTCGCGGCGAATTCGGATAGTCCACCACGATGCGCCGGTAATCCATTTCCGCATCTGCCGCGGTTGCAGCCAGAACGGCGCGCCAGTATACACCCTCCGCGTAATCGTTCGATCCGGGCTGGGCAACCGCAATCATCGAATCCACCAGTGCTCGGCCCGCGGCGGCATTGCCGTCGTTCACCATTGTCTGCGCTCGCCGATACACCGGATTCACTGTCGGCGCCGCCTGCGCCGATACCAGTGATGTGCTTACGGCAAGAGCCAATACGATCCAGAGTGCCTTCCACATTGTGCTGCTCCCCACGGTGTTATGCCGCAATGCTTCTGTCGTCTTCGATACACATCGAAAGCACCAGCGACGACATGATCTGCTCTTCCGATGACAATCTCGTTTCCTTGAGTGCATGATCCGCATCGAGCAGCGCCTCGAGTGCACGATCGAGTGACGCTGCACTCCATCTGTCCGAAGCGGATGCCCATGCGGTTGCTGCCGAGCCCCATGACCTTCCCGTAAACAGCGACCCCGATTGTTTGAGGAGGCCAAAGTATTCGCTCTGCAGCCTGCTGCCGGAGAGACCTTCCCGAATTCTCGCTTTGCCCCACGCCAGGGCAATTGTTTGAACAGTGAGCGCCATTACCATCTGCACTGCCGATGTCTTTGGCTGGCTGAGTATCAGCGGCACCAGATCGAGAGCCTTCGAGAGGTTGCGCATTGCGACCTGATCCAGAAAATCCGCCATTGTCTCGCCGCGACGAACTCCGACAACAGCGGTGACGTCTCTCTCCTCTATTTCGCGCCCGTTTGCGAAACTCGCAAGCTTGTCGAGCTCCGATACAAGGAGATGCAGATCCGTACCCACTGCTGTCTGCAGCAGCTCGGCCGCTTCCGGAGTGATTTTCGAGTTGAAGTGAGTCGACGCATAATGCGCGATCCAGCGGGGAATTCTATCCGCCGTCAGGTACTCGAACTCGAGTGGTGTGGCGTTCTTCACCAGATCCTTGTCCGGTTTTCCGCCGGATGCCTCGACCATGATCACAAGCACATCGGGTGAGGGGCTCTGGAGATATTTGTCGAGAACTTTCCGCGCGTCCTTCTTCAGCGCACCTGCTTCACGTATGACGAGGATTCTCCGGTCTGCCATCATCGGCAGGGCCGACAGCGCTGCGTCGAGCGATTTTGCATCCAGATCCTGAGCTCGCGTCACTTCCATGTTGAAATCGCGCATCGCTGGCTCGACTGCCGCATCGACAAGCTGCTTTACGGCGTCATCTTTCTGGAAGTCGTCTTCGCCGTGGATGTAGTACGCCCCGTCGAAACTCCCTCGCTTGAGGGTATCGCGCAGTGTTTTGAGGGCGGTATTTGCGGACACGCTGGCAAATATAAATGTCCGCCGGAAAGCTACCGGCTTTCTATCGGGCTGAGGTCAGCTCGATCGACGCAAAGTGAACCGGCGTCTGCTCTGCGTAAAAGGCCGCAGTCCAGAGCGGGAGCCCGAGCGAAACGGCAGCAACCATCTCGGGAGCCGGGCTCGCCGATGCCATTTCGGAGGTCGGAGCGATTGCGACTACAGGGGGAAGGGTCAGATCCTGCGGTGTATCTACCTGGCGGAGCGAAAAGCCGATATAGGCAAGCATTACAACACTTGAGAACGTCACTGCTGCGCCAAGCCTGCGTGTGCGGCTCGATCTTGCCGCTGCCATGTCCAGAAGTTTCGCTTCCTGAAGCTTTCTCTCGAGGTTCTTCGAGAAGTCCGGTGACGGTTCGATTCGTGGAAGATTGCGGAAAAGCATGAGCGATCGCCGGATGGTCGCATCGTGGCGCGCGCACTCTTCACACTCTGTCAGGTGCATCTGCATGCGGACGAGCTCGACACCAGGGAGGGTGTCGTCTACGAATGCAAGATGTTGGTCGCGGAAGTCCCGACAGTCCATGATCCAGGTTTTGAGGGTTCGAAGTACCAGTACCCGCATCACGCGCACTGGTTCCCTCGAACCCCCTTAACCTGTCACCAAACCGCCAACTAATCCATATAGGGCGCGACGATCTCCGCGAAGGAATTCCGGGCCCTGTTCAGCCTCGACTTCACCGTGCCGAGATTGCAGTCGGTAATCTCCGCAATCTCCTCGTACGACTTGCCCTCGAGCTCCCGCAGCACGAACACATGCCGGTGATGCTCGGGCAGCTTTGCCACGGACTCTTCCACCAGCTCCCTCAGATGACGTTTGCGATACATGTCATCCGGTCGTGAGCTGGAGTCCTCGAACTGCAGCGGCCGATCGTCTTCCTGCCAGTTCTTCTGCACCGCCTGAAAGAGCACCAGCGGATTGCGCGAGCGGTTCCGTAGCTCGTTCTTGGCCAGGTTCGAAGCGATCGTGTACGCCCACGTCGAGAACTTCTTCGAGCGATCGAACCTGTGAAGGTGACGATAGACGCGGATGAAAACCTCCTGCACCAGATCCTCCGCCTTCTCCCTGTCTCCGATAGTCCGGTAGATGAAGTTCAGGAGACGCGTCTGATACCTGTCGACCAGCTCCGAAAAGGCTCTTTCTTCCCCGCTCAGGAACGCCGTCACGACGCCCGAATCGTCCATCGCGCGCAGCTGCTCACGGACGTTCGCTCCCTGCGGCTGAACTGCGACTGTCTGCTTACGAGCGATTGTTGCCATGCTGCATACCCCCAAAAAATGAGAATCCGACGAGGAAAGGACTGGTTCTGCCTCCTGGTTTGAGATTCTTCTGCACCCACCCACCATTGCAGGGCATGTGCCCGTCATGGAACATCACGTAAGTAGTTGCTGGACAATTAGTTAGCCTAAAACAGTGCCGACAGTTGTCCAGCAATGAACCATCCGGTGTCCCAATTTCGAGACACACTCATATAATGATTCTACGTTTGTTGGATGCTTTTGGGTTCTGCGGGGTTTACCGGGCCGGCTTGAAATGCGCGGCGAAAAGAATGGCAATCATGCTTTTTCCGTCTACCATCTCCCCCGTCTCGATCATCTGGAGCGCCTGGGACAGCGAGACGGGTGCAAGGTCGAGGATCTCGTCAGACTCCCGCTGTGACTCCCCTTCACTCAATCCCGCTGCTGCAAAAAGGTGGATCTTTTCGTCAGTGAATCCCGGCGTGGTATAAAAGGTCGTCAGGGGGATCAGTCTGGTCGCTGTGTAGCCGGTCTCTTCGCGCAGCTCGCGCAGCGCACATGTACGCGGATCTTCGCCTGCATCGAGCCGCCCGGCAGGGATTTCATACACGTATCCATCCGCAGCATACCGGTATTGGCGAATCAGGACGACACGGGGATCGTCGCTTTGCGGATCGTCGAGAAATGGAATCACCGCGCTTGCCCCGGGGTGCCGCACAATTTCCAGCTCACCCGTCGAGCCGTCGGGAAATTGCACCATGTCCACATCCACGGAAATCACCCGTCCGTGGTAAGGCCTCCGCGACGATATGCGGCCCACGTCTTCCTTCTTCAATCTTCGGTGGCTTCGCGAACAGTGAGTGGCCCGATCGGCAGATTCTTCACTGGCTCTCGGATTACTTCCGGATTTCCTACGACGACCACCTGAAGCTCTTCCGGCCTTACATGGGCTCGGGCCGCAGCGAGCACGCCTGCTGTCGTCACTGCCGCAATGTTGGCGCGATACGTGTCGAAGTAGTCCTCGGGCAATCCGAACATCACCATGTTCGCGAGCGCTCCTGCAATCGCCGACGTGGTTTCATAACGGATCGGAAAGACGCCCTCCAGGTAACTGGTCGCCAGGGTCAGCTCGTCCTCGCTGATCTCCTTCTCCCTCATTCCATCGATCTCTCGAAGAGTCTCCGAAATAGCGGCTGCTGTTACTTCACTCTGAACTGCCGTGGAGATCACGAACGGCCCTGACTGCCGTCTCCAGTCGTAGTAGGACGACGCTCCGTAGGTATATCCGTGCTTCTCGCGAAGATTGAGGTTGATCCGGGACGAAAACAGTCCTCCAAGCACAGCGTTCATCACGACGACATCGAAGTAATCCGGATGTGTTCTCGGAATGCCTACATGCCCTATGCGCAGCTCCGACTGCGCGGCATCCGGCTTGGCTACGATTTCCACAGCACGCGTCAATCGCGACGGGCGATCAGCTTTGACCGTCTTCGCCTTCTCCTGGCCGGACCATGAGCCGAGCGTCGACTGCACCAGGCTTATCCCCTCGTCGAGAGTGAGGTCACCTGCAAGAATGACCGTCGTTGCGCCCGGGAGATAATTCTTCTTGTAGAACTCCGCTACATGGTGATGGCTGACAGCGGAAACCGATTTGCTGGTACCGCTCGCCGGCGACGCGTATCGCGAATCCGCCTGATACAGAAATCGCGAGAACGACTCATCGGCGAGCCCGCGCGGCTCATCGAGAAGCTGCATTCTTTCCGCCAGCCGCTCGGCCTTCAGTCGCTCGACATCCTCTTCCCGAAACGCCGGCGACAGCAGCGTTTCGGCGAATATCCTGAATGCTTCGCCAAGATTCCGCTTGAGTACAGTCAGGCTCGCGACGGTGCTGTCCCAGTCTGCTCCGGCCTCGAGTGATGTTCCAAGTTTTTCGAGGTCGAGTGTGAGCTGCACTCCGCTTCTCGAAGCCGTCCCCTCCCGCAGCGCCTCTGCCGTAAGCTCGGCCGTTCCTTCCCGCCCGAGTGGATCCATCAGGGCGGTTGCGTCTATCACTGTCGCGACACTAACGAGAGGGAGCTTGGTTACCGTCGAGACAATTACCGTTATTCCATTGTCGAGACGGCGAGCGGAGAAACGGGGAAAGTGGTATTCACGGGCCGGTCCCGGAACTGGCCTTGTGGCAAGTGTCATGACGCTGCCACCTCGATTTCTTCCTGCTCTGCATTTCCTTCAGCCTTCACGCGAGGAACATAGAGGAGCTTGGCGCGGTTCTCCGGGCCAAGTCGTTCACGAATGAATGCGTTCACCCGCTCTGTCGTGACCGCGTTGTAACGAGCAGCCTGCTCGTTCACGAGCGAGGAATCCCCCAGCAGAGTGGCGAACATGGAGATCCTGTCAGCGCGTTCGCTGGCCGATTGCATGGCGGTGACCATGTCCGTCTGGATGAGCGCGACCGCTCGTTGTACTTCCTCGTCGGACACTCCGCCCTTTATGAGATTGTCGATCTCCCGCTCGACTTCTTCCTCGAGTTTCTCAGCCGATGTTTCGGGACGAGCAGTGACATCCACGATGAGGAGATCCCTTCCCTTTGCCAGGTCGAACGTAAACGCCGATGCATCTGCGGCGATCTGCCGCTCGCGGACAAGTGACCGGTAGAGCCTGCTTCCCTGCCTCATTCCCAGGATTGCCCCGGTCACGCTGGCTGCGTAGTAGCCCTCGCTGCCGAACACCGGTGAGCGAAAAGCGAGATACAGGCGGGAAAGGCTGACGTCGTCCTCGACTTCCAGTCTCAGCGTTTCGCCAAAGTGATCCGGCAGATCGAGACCTTCCAGCGGAGGTTTTCCCTTTCCGGGTGGGATATCACCGAAGTGTTTCTTGACGAGCGCTTTCGCATCCGCAGAATCGAAATCACCGGCAATCGACAGCACTGCATTATTCGGAGTGTAGAAAGTTCTGAAGAACTGCTCGACATCTTCGAGAGATGCAGCATCCAGATCTTCCATCGATCCGATCAGCGAGTGGTGAAATGGATGCGACGACGGAAACGCGAGCGCGGGCAGCTTCTCCCACCATGTTCCGTAAGGCTGGTTGTCGACCGACCATCTGCGCTCGTTTTTCACCACATCACGTTGTGTGTCGAGTTTCGCCTGTGTCATTGCCGGCAGCAGTGCGCCCATCCGGTCGGCTTCCAGCCATAGCGCCAGCTCCAGCTGATTCGATGGAACTGTCTCGAAATAATTGGTGCGCTCGAGCCACGTGCTTCCGTTCAACGTGCCGCCAGCTCGCTGAATCAGCTCGAAGTGCTCATTTGCCCCCACATGTTCGGATCCCTGGAAAAGCATGTGCTCGAAGAGATGTGCGAATCCGGTTCTGCCTTCGCGCTCGTTTGCTGAACCAACGTGATACCACAGATTCACCGCAACGATGGGAGCTGTGTTGTCCTGCGACAGCGTTACAAGAAGCCCGTTGTCGAGGCGGAAAGTTTCGATTGGTATTTGCATGCCCGTAGATTGATGGCGCTTGTGGCAGAGTAACCCAATAACCTCATGGCCTCAATCGCTCCCCGAAGACTGATGACAGTTCAGGCGCTGCTGGTGTCTGTATTCCTGCTCGTGGGGGTTCTCGCCTGGGTATTTCAGGAGCGTATCGCCTTCCAGCCCCCACGAGGCCCGTACCCTGACCCGGGTATCGTGCAGCGTGTCAGCTATTCAGCACGTGATGGCCAGCCTCTGTTCGCATATGTAATCGGCGAGCCGACGACGCCTCGCGGCATTCTCCTTGTCTTTCACGGCAATGCTGATCTCGCTGTCCGGTCTATCGACTGGGCTCAGGAGGTCGTGAAACGGACCGGAGCAGCTGTCATGCTCGCGGAGTATCGCGGATACATGGGACTCGAGGGGCGGCCATCGTATGAAGGGGCTCGCCATGACGCCGAAGCGGCATATCGCTACGCGACCGACAGCCTTCAGGCGGAGAAAGAGCGGCTTGCGTTCTACGGCCATTCCCTCGGAAGCGCCATCGCAGCGGAGCTTGCAGTCGATCACCCACCTCGCGCACTGCTGCTCGAATCTCCGTTCACGTCCGCACGAGACATGGCCACGTCGATGGTCGGGACCTGGTTCACGGTCATCTTCTGGAGATTCGTTTCGCGGATTCACTTCGACACTGCCCGCATTGTCGAATCGCTCGATGTTCCCGTTTCAGTTGCTCACGGCGGGGGTGACCTGATCGTGCCGTGGAGAATGGGAGAAGAGGTATACCGCCGCGCCCGCAGAAAGGGAGAGTGGTTTTTCATTCCTCATGCGAGCCACAACGATCTGCGGGTCATCGGGGGTGATGGCTACTGGGAGTGGCTCACCCGATCACTCGCACAACTGACATCTGATGAATGAACGAGGCCCGTCGTACCAGGCCTCGTTCATTCATCTGGCTTT
>DASWQD010000292.1:0-3094 GCA_036398255.1 Gemmatimonadaceae bacterium
GACTTTCCCCTTCGACATACGGCATGACGTAGTAGAGGAGATCACCTGCCTCTCCGGAGTCGTGCACTGTGAGGATGTTGGGGTGCGACAGTTTCGCCGCAAGCCGGATCTCGCGAAGGAATCGCTCGCGCCCGAGAGCGAGCGCAACCTCGGGGTGCATGACCTTGAGCGCGACAGTGCGATCGTGCCTCAGGTCATTCGCGAGGTAAACAGTGGCCATGCCGCCTCGAGCTATCTCACGCTCGATGCGGTAGCGATCACCAACCAGCTCAGGGTGGACCGGTGGCGTCATGTCGGCGGGGCAGGATTTCCGCCAACAATATTAAGGGTTCCTTTCCGCGCCGCGACAAACGTCGGCAGTTTTTCGCCGGAAACTCAAGTCCGCCTGTCGCGGCGGTTTGCCGCTATGGGGCTGCTTGCCTATCTCTTTCCGGTCAGCTTGTCCCACGCATCGTGCACTGCGTCCTTCATGTTCTCCCACGTCGACTCGCCGCGGCCCTCGAACGACTCGAAGTCCGAGCGGAGCTTCGGCTCGATGTCGATGAACTTCTTGCCGCGATAGCGCGGCAGCGACTCGTACGCGAAGCGGTAGCCAGGCTCATAATCTTCGAAGCGCTGGTCAGCCGTCACGTACGGCAGGTCCCTGAAGTTCTCTCTCCACAATTGCTGATCGAGATTCCAGTCTCCGGAGAATTTCGCGGTTCCCGTCACGGGCTGCCCGGTGACACCGATGTCGGAAGTGTTGCCTTTGTTGAGATTGTCCATCATCCACTCCTGTGCTTGTGAAACGTCATGCGATAATTGCTGCAGAGATCGTTCCCAAAACGCAGCTTTCCACCCCGTTCTGAAATTGAAACCTTTGTGAAGCGATGAACGAAACGCGCCCCGCGAGCTGCATGCCTCACTCGTGTTTCTGCGAGGAGATAAGGAGCGACGGAATTCGCCAGCCGTCGAATTCGCTTTCGTCGCTCGCATTCGTTCTCGTTGCGGTGATCGTACTCTCTCGCGGATGGCACAGTGACAGGATCAAGGCGGGTCTCTTCGCGCTGACGCTCGCGCTCGTCGGAGCTGGAAGCGCGTTGTACCACGCATCTCTCAGCTTCACCGCGCAGTTCTTCGACGTGCTGGGGATGTATCTCATCGCGACACTCGCGCTGCTCCTGAGCGTGAGCCGGATCCGGCATCTCTCGACTGTGGCGATGGTGGCGGCATACGTTGCCATCAACTCTCTCCTCGCCGGGATTCTCTGGATGGCTCCCTTGTTTCGACGGTGGATCTTCGCGGCTCTCCTTGCCGGCATCATCGCGACAGAAATGCGGAACAGGACGGGTGAGCGACGCAATATGCTGCGGGCTGTTGCGGTGATGGGAGTTGCGTTCGTGATCTGGATCCTCGATTTCACGCGCACACTCTGCTCACCCTCGAGTCTCATTCAGGGTCACGCCGTGTGGCACATCCTCGGGGCCCTTGCAGCGTGGTTCCTCTTTTTGCATTACAGGGATCACCATGTCACGCGCATTCGTTAACGAAGACGCCGACCAGTGGGGGAACCCGGGCCGGCGATTCAACCTTCCCGACCGGGACGATCCTGGATTCGACAAGGCGGCCGCCGAAGCGATGCTCGAGGCCGCGCGTGAGGGCGACACAGGATCGGCCGAGATGGCAACCGGCTACTACTGGGGAGAGGAGCGCCTCAAGCCTTTCGTTCGCGAAATTCTCTCGCGCGTTAAGAACGAGGGAGACGAGCGACTGATTCAGCTCGCCGAGAGGTTCCTGCGCTGACTCCTACTTTCGGCTGAAGCGAAGCAGGTCCATCTGCTCCAGGATCTTCAGAAATCGCGGATGGTTCCTGACCGGAGAATACACGGGATCGTCGAGCGGTGAGGCAGCTGTGAGCAGCTCATCGTCACGACGCTTGACCGCTTCTTCGAGCAGCGAAAGCGCGCGATCGGTTTCACCAAGGGCGATATAGACCAGGGCAAAGGCGACCTGGTTCCGGCTTTCGGAGCCGTCGCGCCTCATCTGCTCCAGCAGGCCCAGCGCTTTCTGTCGCTCACCGGTGTGCGCGTATACGTAAGCGAGCTGCCCCTTTCTTCCGAGAAGCTCCGGATCGTTGCGAACCGCGATCTCCATCTCCTTTCGCGCCTCAGCCGCGTGTCCCGCGAAGAGATGTGAGAACGCAGTCACAGAATGGAGGACGCCGAGATCGGGAGCGACCTCGAGACCTCGCTTGAATTCGACGAGAGACTCGTCGTATCTCCCTGTAAGGTAGAGCGAGTAGCCCAGGGCGGCCGCGATTATGGGAGCGAGCGGATCGAGGTTCCTGGCGCGTCGTGTTTCGGCGATGCTCGAGTCCAGGCGGCTCGTGTTATACAACAGCTCGCCATACCACTGATGCGCGGTCGGATACGACGGCTCGAGAGTGATCGCCTTGATGTACGACTTTTCCGCGTTGTCCCAGTCCCAGATATTCACCGATGCGAGCGCAAGAGCAGTGTGCGGCTCGGCCAGGGTGCTGTCCAGCGCGAGAGCGCGGGCGGCATCGGCGCGGGTTCTTTCGAGCGCGTCGGCAGGGGGATTGTCGGTGTACTGAGGGAGCAGCGCATAGACCATTGCGCGAGCCGCATGCGCGCGAGCGAATGATGGATCACCCTCGATCGCGTTGTTGAAATGCGTAATTGCCCTTCTCAGGTTGTCCACGCCGCGCGCATTCCAGAAGTAGCGGCCGCGCAGATATGCGTCGTACGCGGCCACATTCTGCGTTCCGGAGCTCAGCTTGGCGTCGCCCTGTTTCTGTGTGAGACGAACCTCGAGAGCACGAGCGATCGAGCGTGCGATCTCTTCCTGAACCGCGAACACATCATTCGTGGTTCGCTCGTAGCTGTCAGACCAGAGTGAAAGACCATCTCGCGTACTCGTGAGCTGGCCTGTTACTCTCAGTCGTCCTCCGGCCCGTCGCACTGTTCCTTCAAGTACAGCCTCGACGTTCAGGCGGCGCCCGATTTCCTCTACGTCGACATCCTTGCGGCCCTTGAATGTGTACGAGGAAGTCCGGGATGCCACGCGCAAGCCGGGAATCTTGTTGAGAGCATTC
>DASWQD010000293.1:0-1806 GCA_036398255.1 Gemmatimonadaceae bacterium
GCGCAGCAGGCAGATGTCATTCGCGGCAGAGTGACCGGACCTGATTCCGCTGCGATCGAAGGTGTGATGGTGACCGTCACGTCCATTTCCGGAAACGTGAGCCGCACGGCGAAGACTGACCGGAATGGCCGGTTCACGGTGACGTTTCCGGGCGGCGACGGCGACTACATGGTTTCGTTTGCGGCACTCGGTTATGCGGCGAAGCGCTTCGAGGTGAAGCGATCCGCGGACGAGGAGATTCTCGTCGCCGACACGCGGCTTGCCCGCGTTGGCGCAATTCTCGACCCGGTGAGAATCACGGCGGAACGTCAGAAGGTACAACGCAACGAGCCACCGCGGCCGGACATCAGCGGCACCGAGACACCGCTCACCAATGCGGCTGTTCCGGCGAATCTGATGGGTGATCTCGCCGCAATGGCCGCTTCCCTTCCCGGTGTGCAGTCAGTGCCCGGCGCAGACGGCAGCCCTGACGGCTATTCGGTTCTCGGGCTCGGCGCAGACCAGAACAATGCCACTCTGAACGGAATGCAGTTCGGCGGATCGAGCCTTCCGCGCGACGCAGGTGTCTCGAGCTCTGTGATCACTTCTCCGTATGACGTGGCTCGTGGCGGCTTCAGCGGCGCGCAGACCAGTCTCCGAACGCGTTCGGGGTCCAACTTCAAGACGCGGGGAATGAGCCTCAACGTCGATGCGCCGCAGCTCCAGTGGAGCGACCGCGCCGGACAGTCTCTCGGCCAGGAGTACAGCAACATCTCACTCGGCGGAACCGTTTCAGGTCCGCTCAAGTTCGACAAGGCATTCTACAACGTCGCGTACCAGCTCGGACGCCGCGCAAACGATCTCCAGACACTCCTCAACACGGACGCGCAGGGATTCAACGCGGTCGGAGTCTCTGCTGATTCCGTCGCTCGCCTGCTCTCGATTCTCGACAACGCGCACGTGCCGCTCACTGCGGGCGCAGCGCCGGATAATCGAGTGGGCGATCAGGGGTCCCTGTTCGGAAGCCTCGACTTCGCACCGCCCTCTTCGACGAGCGGGCAGGCGCTCAACATCTCTTTCAACGGAAACTGGACGCGGCAGAATCCCACCTCTGTGTTCGCGACAGAGCTTCCCGCGCACAGCGGTGAGCGCACGAGCCTGCGGGGTGGAGTGCAGGCGCGCCAGAACATGTACTTCGGCATCGGCATTCTGAGCGAGACGACACTCGGCTTCAGCGCGTCGCGGAATGAAGCCAATCCGTTTCTCTTCATGCCGACAGGCAGCGTTCGGGTCAATTCGACTCTCGACGACGGATCGAGCGGAGTGCAGAACCTGATTTTCGGCGGCAACCAGAATCTGAACAGCACGCAAACCACGAATCAGGTCTCCCTGCTCAACCAGATGTCATGGTTCAGTGCGAACAACAAGCACCGGCTCAAGCTCACAACCGAGCTCCGGCGCGACGGCTCGGGCCAGGAGCTCGCGTCAAACCGTTACGGAACTTTCTCCTTCAACTCGCTCGCCGACCTCCAGGCGTCGCGGCCGGCCTCGTTCACGCGCACCCTCGCCTCACGCACGAGGGACATCGGCCAGCTGTTCGGTGCGGTATCGCTCGGGGACGCGTGGAGACGCACCGACAACCTCCAGATTCAATACGGCGTTCGTCTCGATGCCAACCGGTTCCAGAATACACCGGCGTACAATTCCGCCATTGATTCAATATTCGGCGTTCGCAACGACGAGCTCCCCAATCGCGTGTACGTCAGTCCGCGAATTGGATTCTCGTGGACAATCGGGCGAGCGGCACAGGTTGCGGGATTCGAGGGA
>DASWQD010000294.1:0-7640 GCA_036398255.1 Gemmatimonadaceae bacterium
TCCCAGAGTGTCACCTATCAACCGGTGTGCGTGTCACCTATCAACCGGTACCTACATAGCTACCGCTATCAGCTACCGGGCTAGCGACTAACGACTCAGCGTATTTACGCTTGCGGATTCGGCGACTGTACTTTATGATATAAAGTACTTCACGCCAATCTCGGCCAACCCCTCGATTCTCCGATTCCAAAAAATGGCTCTCCGCACCCGCCTCTCTGTCATTGCAGTGTGCGCTGTAATCCTCGTTCCTTTCTCGGTGCACGCACAGGATCCCGCACCCCAAAAGGACACCGCCGCGAAGAAAGCTGATTCTGCGGCAACGACCGAAACCGTCGATAAGTCATTGCTGACCGGCTTCTATGAGATCATGCCCGGGCGCGGACTCACTATTACGCTGGAGAAAGACCAGCTGTACGGAGCGCCATCGAGCGGCGAGAAGAAAAAGCTCATCTTTACGTCCGGGCTCGCCTTTGCCGTCGAAGGAACGAAGATGACGCTGACCTTCATCCCCGGCCCCGACGGAGTTGCCACCGATCTGGTCATGATGCAGAACGGCCAGACCCGCATGCTCAAGAAGATTCGCTGAGTCTTTTAGTCATTCGAATGAGGGGAACGGCGGCGCCTCCGCTGCTGTCGAGAATGGATTCGCGAGCCTCATACCCACACGCGCGGTAGAGCGGCTCGCCCGACATCGTCGACATGAGCTCGACGCTCTTGAATCCAGCGACTCGTGCCGCGTCCTCGCACAGTGTGAGAATGAGCCGTCCGACGCCTTTCCGCGTGTGCGACGGATGCGTGTACATCGCGCGAATGCGCGCAGGGTCCACAGCGGGATTCAACAGCGCTGCATCGCGTCCTGATGATTGGTCGTTGCCATAAAGAGTCGCGCGGCGGCTCCAGCCACCGCATCCCGCAAGCTCGCCGTCGGACTCGATGACGAAGTACGTTCCGTCTTCGATCAGCTGAGTATCGAGCCCCATGATCGCTCGGCTCGAAGCTATCTGCGCGGCGCTCAAGAATGGCTTCTGCAATTCCGCGATTGCAGCTTCCATCAATACACGCAACGCAGCAACGTCGTCAGGGCGGGCAAGCCTGGATGAGAGCATCGGAAACCTGTTATTCCCTGCCTATGTCTTCGTTCCAGATATCGGGATGCTCGGCAATGTAGCTCTCGAGAAGTTGCCGGCATTCGCTGGAGTCGAGATCGATTGTCTCAACGCCTCGTGCAGCCTTCGCCTCTTCCAGCGCAGCCTCGAGCATGCTGTTCTCATCCATACATGCTACTGACGCGTTTTCCCCCTGAGCTCCGATGCGAAGTTGGGGATGATGACAACCCCAGCCCCGCCTGGCTCCGTCTGCGCAGCAAGAATTCTCTTTCCATCAGGAGATACATCGTATTCGAGTGCGAACAGATCTTCTCCTTGGAACAGCGCCTGGCGCGACATGACCCGCATCGGATCTCTCGCGATGGCAGCCATTGTCATCGTGCGATTGCTCCAGTAGTAGATCCGGGAGCCATCACGGGACCAGATTGGCCTGATGCCTCCGTCGGCGGAGATCTGAATTTTCGCTGAATTCTCGGGATACGATCGCAGATATATCTCCGGGCGGCCGGATTCATCGGATTGATATGCGATCCACTTTCCGTCAGGGGAGAATCGCGCACTGGCTTCAAGCGCGCTCGGCGATGCTGTGATCTCGCGCTCCACATGAGGCGAATCGAGCGAATACGTCTCGATGTTGAACGTCCCGTTGTAAATCGCGTTGAATACTATAGTAGTGCGGTCAGGTGACAGGTCGATGTTCCATGCGTTGTTGTGCTTCGACTGGCCGATCTTCACCGGCTGATTGCTTCCGTCGGCGTTCATCCACCAGAAGGCAGCCCGGCCTCCCCGTGTCGAAACGAAGTAGACGCGCTTGCCGTCGCTCGACCACACGGGGTTGCGTGCCCCTCCATCATCAGTGATCGGCGTCAATGTGCCCGAGTCGAAGTCAAGCACCCAGAGATCGACCTTGAAACCGTTTTCTATTCCCAACGCCGCTCGTTTTCCGTCGGGCGAGAGCCGAATGTGTCGATAGCCGCGCATGGCGCTCGCCGCCTGCGTGATCGCTCCATTCTGATCCAACCATACCAGCCGGCTGCCGCTGCCTCGGCGCACATACACAAGGGCGCCGCCAGTTGAGAGATGTGCCTGTCCCGTTCCGGTTGCCGGATCGTTGATGGCGATCAAATCCTGGACGGGCCTCTCGTTGCCCGTGATGCGAAGCCGTCCGGGATCGAATGATACCGCCATCAACGTTCCGTCCGGACGAGAGTAGATCAGCTGATCATCGACGACACCGATTGCTTGAGTTCCGTTAATACCAAGCTTCGTGATTTTTCCATCGCCGAGGTGGGTTCCCGCAAGCTCGGCTTTGGACATGTTGCCGTACCAGATCGTGAAGAGCACGGTTTTCCCGTCGGCAAGAACGACGGGCTGCTGATGACTGAGCTGCTTGTCCGCGGTATCGACCACCGTCACTGGCGTGACGGGCCCGCCGCTCGCATTCACCTTCAGGAGTCCTCCGAGTAGCTCGGCGGCTCCGGCACCCACGACGATGTCGCCGGATTTTGACCAGCTGACGCCTCCCCAGTCTGGAACGTCGCCGAGAGGAATGGGAGCTCCACCGTCGACGGGGACTTTCATGATCTTTCGGCGGCCGGCGATATACGCGATCCATTTGCCGTCCGGTGAGAAGACCGGCCCCTGCGGCCTCGTTGTTCCGCCGATTATCTGTGACGTCAGCTGGTCGAGCCTCCGCAGGTAAAGCGCCGGCACGTCTGTTCCCTCATCGCGGCCGACGAACACGAGCGAGTGCCCATCCGGCGAAAGCGCTGCGGAGCCGGTGATCTGTCTCTCTCGTGAGCTGATTTCCATTCTGTAGGGAAAATCATCTCCGCGCGATGACGCTTTGATCGACGCGAGTCCGGCAATAACGGCGAGCGCGACAACAGCTGCTCCGAGTCCGATGACGAGCGGATCGCGCGTGCGCTTGCGTGCTCGAGTAACTGCTATCGCTTGCGATGCGGTTTCATTGCTGAGCGCTGCGCTGAAGTCGCTCGCGCTGGAGAATCGATCCGCGGGAAGCTTTGCAAGTGCGGTGTGTACTGCGTTCTCGACAGCGGGTGAGACTGTATTTCGGATTGTCGAGAGCGCCACCGGCCGCTCTGTCATCACCTTCGCAACGATTGCCTGGACGCTGTGTCCGGTGAACGGAGGTTCTCCCGCAAGCATTTCGTACGTGACGGCGCCGAGCGAGTAGATGTCGCTCCGTGGTCCGATGTTGCGCTCGCCCATTGCCTGCTCTGGCGACATGTACTGCGGTGTGCCGAGCGACAGTCCTGTCTGCGTCATGCGTGCGCCGCCGGCGTGCTGAACCGCAAGTGCGATTCCGAAGTCGGCGACGAGTGCGTGGTTTCCGCGGAGGAGGATGTTCTCGGGCTTGATGTCGCGGTGAACGATTCCCATCTCGTGCGCGGCGCTCAATGCGTCGGCTACTTCCTGCGCGATGGCGATCGCGGCGTTGATCGGGAGTTGCTCCTCTCTCTCGAGACGTTGTCTCAGCGTTTCGCCCGTCACATACGGCATGACATAGTAGAGGAGCCCTTCGGCCTCCCCGCTGTCGAGGAGCGGGAGGATGTGCGGGTGCTGGAGCTTGGCGGTGGTCTTTATTTCGGAGAGGAAGCGGTCGCTCCCAAGGGCCGCGCCGAGGTCAGGGTGGAGGACCTTGATTGCCACGTCACGGTCGTGCTTCGCGTCGCGGGCAAGGTAGACCGTGGCCATGCCCCCCGAGCCGAGCTCGCGCTCGATCTCGTAGCGGGCGGTCAGAGCGGTTCGGAGACGGCGCAGGTCGTCGCCCATGGGCAATAGATTCTACAGCGAAACGGCTGTTGTGCCTAGGAAAAACCAGGACGACAAGCTGGTAGTCTGTAGCGCTTAGCGATAGCTGTATGCTATAAGCGATAAGAATTGGGAGAAGGCGGAACGGCGGAATCCATTCATGGTGGTTCCGGCTTTTACCGCCTTTACCATATTCTTACAGCTTATAGCATACAGCTATCGCCAAAAGCTACAGACTACCAGCTGCGTAGTTGGCTCACCCAAAAATTGCGCACCTGTGTCTCGGAAAGTACCATATCCGGATAGATGACCACTTTTGAACAGCAGCTGAAGGACGCGCTGTCCGGCACCTACGACATCGAGCGTGAGCTCGGTGGAGCCGGGATGAGCCGCGTTTTCGTGGCCAAGGAAAGGTCCCTTGGGCGGAAGGTCGTGATCAAGGTCCTCTCGCCGGAGCTGACCGCCGACGTGAACCGCGGCCGGTTCCGTCGCGAGATCCAGGTCGCCGCCCAGCTTCAGCACCCGCACATCGTCACGCTCTTCTCGGCCGGTGAGATGGACGATCTCCTGTACTATACGATGCCGTTCATTTCGGGAGAGTCCTTGAAGACGGCGCTCGAGAAAAACGGTCCGCTCCCGGTCGTCGAGGTGGTGCGGATTCTTTACCATGTCGCCGAAGCGCTCGAGTACGCTCATGATCAGGGTGTTGTTCACCGCGATATCAAGCCGGCGAACATTCTGAGATCCGGTCCATACTCTCTCATCACCGATTTCGGCGTGGCCAAGGCACTCAATGCTGCGACGACGACATCGGGAATGACTGCGACCGGCATGGCGGTCGGCACGCCGGCGTACATGGCGCCCGAACAGCTTGCCGGCGATGCAGCTGCCGATCATCGCATCGATATCTATGCGCTCGGGCTTCTTGCATACGAGCTTCTGAATGGCAAGTCGCCATTTGCAGCATCTACTCCGCAGCGAGTTCTCGCAGCAGTTCTGACGCAGGAGCCGAAGCCGCTCATCGAGGTGAGGCCTGATGTTCCGCCGTCGTTGTCGGAGCTGATCATGGCCTGTCTCTCGAAGGAGCCGGAGAAGCGGCCTGCGAATGCGAGAGAAGTTCTGGATGCGCTCGACATGTTCTCGACTGCGTCCGGCGAGATCAGGACGACGGAGTACACAGTTCCACGTGCTCAGCGCATGACGCCAAGCGCACCAACGCCGGTGCCGAATGTGCCGTCGCTCGAGCCGACTCTCTTCATCGAAAGACAGACGCCACGCGAGGAGGTTCAGGCCTCCGCACCTGACTATCCGTCAGAAGAGGTTCAAGAGGCCAGCTACTACGTTCCCCCGAAAAAGGATCGGAGCAGGTTGATCGCGGGTGTAGTCGCGCTGCTTGTTCCGGTAGCGCTCGTTGCGTTTTACATGTCACAGCGTTCAGGCAATGGAACGTCAGGCGACAACGCCTTGCCGATCAATGCTGATTTAGTGGCCGATTCCCCGGCGGCACAGCTTCCGCCGCCGGTGTCAGCGCCTGAGAGCGTTGTGGCCGCAGTCGTTGTGCCGACTGTCGACTCGCAGGCAATCAAGGATTCCATCAGGCGAGCTCGAAGAGAGGCTGCAGCGAAGAAGGCGGCCGCGGAATCGGTGCGGATTGCTCAGGAGGCCAGCGCTGCCCGGGAAAGCCCTCGCGCGAAAGCACGCGGCGCTGCTGCTGCGATGCTTGCAAATGAGAGTGCGCGCAAATCATTCGAGCGTGGCGCTACGCGCATGGGTGGCTTACTCGGCACTCAGAGAAGGGGTGATCTTCAGACGCAGATCGATGCGCTGCAGCCTTTCCTCTCGCAGGCCGGCCTGACGTACCAGCAATTCAAGAGCATCGTGCAGGAGTCAGGCGTCAATCTGTTCGATGAATTCGGGCGCATGCTGCCCGTCGCGATGCAGCAGTTCGCCAGTTCGGGCGGCTGACGAACTCCGAGCCCTGGCTATTTCATACGGCCGTACTTCCGCATGGCCGCAATCAGTCGATCGACCGGCAGTGCGTGAATACGAAGGTCATTTGCTCCGGTTGTGGTTTCGGCGGCGAGGAGCGCGTTTGTTATTGCCGCCTCAGTCGCCTGCGCGGTCGCCTTGAACAGCGGCGATATCTGGTCATTCGTCAACATCCGGACGGATGTCACACTGTCCGACGACCATGATTTCGGATTTGCCGTAGAGAAGGCGATGAAGATGTCGCCCGAGCCGTTGCCGCCGAATCCGCCCTGGCGTCCGATTCCGAGTGACACGCGTGTGGCGATGCGCTTGAGCTGATGCGGGAGAAGGGGCGCATCGGTAGCCACTACTACTATGATGGATCCCTGCTCGGATGATTCAGCGGTCGTATTCCCTGAGACTTTGGCGGCGCAATGTCGTCGCCGTGAATTCGGCGGCAGCGGATCGTTGTTGGCGATGCACGGCAGGAGATCCGTGATCTCCTCGCCGACTGGCACTCCGGCGATCCTCAGATTGGGACGCAATCCGAAGTTGCATTGCACGAGCACGCCAACCGTGTAGCCGCCTTCTTCGGGTGAAAGTTTTCGCGAGGCGGTCCCGATGCCTCCCTTGAACTGAAGGCACACCATGCCTGTGCCGCCGCCGACAGCTCCTTCTTTTGGAAGCCCCCCTTTCGCGGAATCGAGAGCAGCGAGGACGTGAGCCTCCTTGACGTGAAAGCCGTTGATGTCGCTTAGATCTCCATCGTACGTCTCTGCCACGACCGGAAGCCACCACGGCTGTAGAACGTTTTTCTGTGAGACCTCCCACTTGATGATCGCATCACGCACGATGCCGACGCTGTGCGTGTTGGTGATGCCGATGGGACCCTCGAGATAACCGCTTTCCTGGATCCATGTCGTTCCGGTCATCTCGCCGTTTCCGTTCAGCGTGAACCACGAGGCGAAGACCGGATCGGGATTCGTCTTGCCCCGGGGATGAATCACGGTGACCCCGGTGCGGACCGGGCCCTTTCCGACAATCAGCTTGCCGCTTCCGGAGACGAGAGTCGTGTGTCCGACTTCGACACCCGCAACGTCCGTGATTGCGTTGAGCGGACCCGGCGTTCCGCCAATCGGAAGCTTGAGGTCGTTCTCGCGCGGGTTGGCCTGACCCGCCAGGACAATCGGCCAAACAAGTAGCAGGACGTTAACCGCTGTTCTGTAGCTCATCAGTGTTATCTGTGCCCCCATCTGTGTCATCTGTGCGGCAGAGCAGTTCCGGTTTGACCGACGACTCCTCATCCATCGAATCGTTGAGCACTTCCACTTCCAGTCGAACCGGCTCCGACGCTTTCTTATCGAATTCCATGACAACCTCCTGATCCCGGGACCGTATTACACGGATCAGGTTACCCTAAAATGACGAATACTATTATCGCGCAGGTTGCAGGTCCGTTGGCGCAGTGTTGCGCACCCGATATTCGGAAGGCGTCGCATCATAAGCAACCCGGAACGCGCGACAGAAATGCGACACACTGTTGAACCCGCACGCATAGGCCACCTCGGCCACACCGCCCTCGCTCTCGAGCAGGAGTATGGATGCCCGCTCGAGACGGACGCGTCTGAGAAGGTCGGATGGTGTTTCGCCAAGCAGCTCCTTCGTACGGCGAAACAGGTGTGACCGATCCTGAAATACCGCCCTCGCAAGCTCCCCGACTCCAAAGTCCGAGTCGCTCAGTCCGTTTTCGACCGCTGCCTTGAGCCGCTCGACAAACGTTCGATCCGCTGC
>DASWQD010000295.1:0-3500 GCA_036398255.1 Gemmatimonadaceae bacterium
CTCGAACATTCCGTTCGGCTTGAGTGTGATGAGCTTGCGGAGCTCAGCCACGTGATCGGGCACGCCGTACGGGGCGAGTCCCATCACCTTGAACTCATCGCCGTAGTTGGGAAACCCGAGGAACTGAGTTACCGCGGTGTAGAAAACGCCGAGCGACTGTGGATACGAGACCCGGGCAAGGACGTCGAGTTTGTTGTCCTTTCCGAGCGCCATCGATGT
Source organism: Gemmatimonadaceae bacterium (assembly GCA_036398255.1). GTDB lineage: Bacteria > Gemmatimonadota > Gemmatimonadetes > Gemmatimonadales > Gemmatimonadaceae > UBA4720. The sequence continues at coordinate 220 of DASWQD010000295.1, forward strand.
GCTCAGGTAATCGCCGAAACCGTCGATGGCGCAGATCGCGGCATCATCGAAGGGCGAAACGAAAAACGCGCTCGCCAGGTGCGAGGGATGGTGCTCGACGAAATGGACCTTCGGAAGTGACGCCGCCGGAACCGAGAGAGCGTCCGACAAGGGATCGCTTACATCGTGAACCTTCCGCAGGTTGCGCGTGCGGTTCACAATGTTGGAGACGCTCATCCGGTTGGTTACGGCAAATGCCGCCTTTCGCAGCAGGTTTGCCTTGGGATCGCGGCTGACGCCAACGTGCGAGATGTCGCCGCCGGAAATTCCGCCGATCTCGAGGCATTTTCGGATTGCTTCAGTCGGAAACCCAGCCCAGTGCTTGATTCGCCTGAACCGCTCTTCTTCTACTGCAGCCACCAGCTCGCCATCCCTCACCAGCACGGCTGAGCCGTCGGCATGGTAGGCGTTGATTCCCAGTACGTACATTCTGTCGATTGAAAGTGAAGCTATGAGGCCGTCGGCCTCTCTCGGTGGTGCTTGAGTGCAGAAAGGTACATAGACGTGAGCCGGTTTCCGATGACCTCGGGACTGTAAGTTTGCGAGACCAGCCTGCGGCCCTTTTCGCTCACGCGTCGATGAAGGTCGAGATCGACGAACGCGGCGCTGATCGCGGCGGCGAGCGAATCGGGAGAGCCGGTGGTCACGGTGCCGAGCTCGTTGGCCGCAACGAAATCCCTCAGCTGCACATGCTCCGATATCACTACCGGCAATCCCTCGGCGATGGCTTCGACGACCGCGATCCCGAAATTCTCGTGTAGCGAAGGCAGTACGAGCAAGGAGGCCTGCTGAAGCATCATCGCTTTCTCGGTCCCTGTGAGAAAGCCCATGAACTGAACTCCGCGTTTTCCCGCGCGCCGCTTGAGCTCGGCGGTATACCTCGGCGTTCCGTGGCCGGCGATGCGCAGGACCGCGTCAGGATGAGTCTGGAGAATTATCGGCCACGCATCTATCAACGCCTCGAGATTCTTGACCGGGTGCAGTCGTCCGAGAAAAAGAGCCACGGGATTCCTCGGATCAGTCTGGCGCGAGACGAGTGAAGATGCGGGAATGAATGGAGGGGGCACCACAGCCGCGCGCCTGCCGATGTCGAGGTGATTCCATTCGGCTTCGTTCTTCTCAGTCGTGGTGGTAAAGTGAATCGCTGCTGCGCGTGAGATGTTCGGACGCTCCAGCGCTTCGAACCACAGCCGCTTCAGGAGTCCCCGCCGGTGTTTGAACGTGTACTGCGACAGCGTTCCGAAGGGGCGGATGACTACGGGCGAACCGGAAGCTATGGCTGCACGCGCGGCGAAAGTGCTGATGAAGTTGAAGAGCCCGTGCACATGCACGATGTCATAGTTGCGCGCGTTCGCCCTCACCCATCGAACCAGGGCAGGGGATGCCGCGGTGCTGCCACGTCCGTAGCCCCGGAACGTTTCGACCCTGTGTGCCCCCGCTTCCTCGAGCACGTCGATCTCGCGCCTCGATGGCAACGGCGCCGCGATGTCCACATCCGCTCCTACCATCTGCGATGCAGAGGTATACCCAGCGAGAGATTGTGTCGGGCCACCGTAGGCGCTCTCGATGCTCGGCGCCACGTGGAGAATTTTCATCCAGCGGCGCTGAGGGTCATTTCAGGCGTGATCGATTCGACGTTCTTCGCCGTCTCAGCGAGTCCGTTCTGCGCTGCCCAGCGCACGAGAGTATACAACGCCCATGGCCTGCTCCAGTTGACGCCCGGGCGGCGCCCCTGAAACTGGGACCAGACCTGCGCGACGGCAGATGGATTGAGCCCGACGCTCTCCGGTCGAATTCCCTTGAGCACCGAATCCACTTCGGCGAACATCTCGTTTCGCATCCATGTCTCGAAGGGCAGGGTGAATCCTGTCTTGGGGCGATCGATCGTCTCGGGCGAGAGCAGGTCCCTGACAGCTTCCACCAGCACGGGCTTCGGCGCCCCATGCTTGATGCGCATCGATTCCGCCGCGGAACCGGCCACTCGAGCGACCTCCAGATCGACGAACGGCACTCGGAGCTCGAGAGCGTGCGCCATGCTGAACACGTCGCTGTCGCGAAGAAGCGTGTTGCGCATGTATCCGGTGAGCTCGTAAAGCGAAACCTGCTGCATCAGCGAAAGCCTCGAGACGTCGATGTCGTCCGGCTGCCGGTGCATCGCGCTGTCGTCTTCATACGCGGTCCCCGTGAGCTCCTGGAGCTGTTTCTCGCTGAAAAGCGTGCGAGACGCGCGATACGCCGCGAACGCCGGGCTGTGCTCCGACATGACCGCTCGCATTCGCTGCGCGCGCAGATCGGCAATCGGCCGCGTCCCAAGCGCGCCGACCTGGCGCAGTGCAGCGGGCATTTTCCAGAGCGGCGCCATGTAGCGCGCTCGCGGGAAGGAGGGATATCCGCCAAAGAGCTCGTCACCGCCGAGTCCCGACAGCACAACCTTGATCCCGAATGCCCGCACAGCGCGGCTGACGACGAACGTGTTCAACCCATCGAGTGACGGCTGATCCATCGCCGCGAACACATCGGGCAGCGCATTGAGCAGATCCCGCCCGGACAGGAGAATCTCGTGATGCCTGGTGTTGAACCTCTCGGCCGCGTCGCGCGCCGGCTTCGCTTCGCTGTAATCCTTCTCGCTGAACGTGACTGTGAAGCTCTCGAGCCTCGTGCCCGCGACTTCGCTTGCAAGACCCGCAACAGCGGAAGAATCGATTCCGCCCGACAGAAAAACCGCGACGGGTACATCGCTGACCAGGTGATAGCGAACTGATTCGCGAAGCGCGTTCCGAACGCGGTGCACATGCGATGGAGGATCACGGTGAATGTCCTCCGATGCCGAAAACGCGGCGATGAACCGCTCGGGTGGACTCGTCTCGAAGCCCCCGTTGCGCGGAGTGACCTCCACGACGCACCCGGGAGGCACTGCGAGAATTCCCTCGATGATCGTGAGCGGCTCGGCAACTGAGCCCGTGTACAGATAAGACGCTACGGCCGGCGACGACAGCGCGCACTCGATCCTGCCTGTTGCGAGAAGCGACCGGACTTCGCTCGCAAAGAGTACCTCGCCGGCGCGCTCAGCCGCGTATAGCGGCTTGATTCCGAAAGCATCCCGCGCGAGGTAGCCGCGTCCCTTCTCACGGTCCCAGATCGCGAACGCAAACATTCCTCGAAGCTTCTGGAGAAACCGCGGGCCCTCGAGCTGCCAGCCGACGAGGAGGACTTCGGTGTCGCAGGTGCTCTGGAACTGCACG